>NZ_DCBW01000002.1:0-22743 GCF_002313585.1 Microbacterium sp. UBA1097
GGACATTTCAGAAAGATCCCTACAACACCTATTGTAGGAACCGCTCAGAGATGTCCACGACGACTCGACGAGACCGAGGAATCGCGGCTAAAGTGTCCGCGTCCAACGCGTGTGTCTACTCCTCGAGTTGTCCATCGCGGTTCGAGCTGACGACACCCGCCAGAAACATGTGCTCGCAGCTCATCGTTTACAGAGTGGTGACGACGGTACCTGCTGGTTTGTACAGCACAGCCAAGGCGGTAACGCCGACGATGGCGAATCCGAGCAGCGCGCTAGCCGCGATGGGCAGTCCAATGACACCGAGCCAGCCCGCGATCGGGTAGCTAACCAGAAAGCAGCCGTGCGAAAGTGCGAATTGTGCGGTGTATACCAGGTTGCGGTTAGCGGGGGTGGACGCGTCGGCTAGAAGCCGTGACGAAGGGGTGTTAATCAGCGAGGTACTGGCACCGAGCAACGCCCAGGTGGCAAGCAGCATCCACCAGCCCTCTCCCGTGGTCGTGGCGATAATCGTCATCGCGATGGCCGCGATCAGACCCGAAACAAGCGTCCAGGCACCGATGCTCATGGCGCACAAGACACCGATGCGGTCGACGATCCACGGGACGTTGAGGGCAATGATCAGGGAACCGACCCCATACGCGCCGAGGGCGAGGGCGAGGGCGGTGTCATCCAGGTCGAACACGCCTTTGGTGTAGACGACGGAGTTGACCAGGACGATAGCGGTGCCGGCCGCGACGACCACGTTGGCGGCCATCAGGAAGCGGAGGCTGGGCGTGCGGGCGAACACGCGCAGCCCGGTTGGCAGCCGCTCCCAGAACGTGCCGGTGGACGCATCGGGTACGTGTGCGGGAAGGCGGGCGATGAGGACGAGGGTGGCGGAGGCGGCGAAGCCGACGGCGGTGCCCACGAACAGGTTGTTGTAGCTGATCACGGCAAGTAGGGCTGCGGCGATGACGGGGCTGAGGATCGAGTCGAGATCGTAGGCGAGGCGTGACAGCGCGAGGGCACGAGTGTACTGCTGGGGGTCGGGCAGCACGCTCGGGATGAGTGATTGGAAGGCGGGGGTGAAGGTCGCGGACGCGGACTGCAGCACGAACACGAGCACGTAGATCTGCCAGGTGTCCTGGACGAAGGGCAGGGTGAACGCGATCGCGAGTCGAACGGCGTCGGCGCCGACCAGAACGGCCTTCTTGGGGAGCCTGTCCACGAGCGCTGCAACCAGGGGTGCGACGCCGACGTAGGCGACCATCTTGATCGTCAACGCGGTGCCGAGCACCGATCCGGCGGCATCTCCGGCGATCTCGAACGCGAGCAGTCCGAGGGCAACGGTGAGCAGGCCGGTGCCGACAAGGGCGATGACCTGGGCGAAGAACAGCGCCCGGTAGGTGCCGTTGCGTAAGACGGTGATCATGGCGCCACAGGGCGGCTGGCGTCGGCTCCGGCGTGGTGGTGCGGGGCGGCGCCACCGAGGGAGTGCTCGGCTTGGAAGATCGCGTCCGTGACCAGCTGGCGCGCGTGTTCGTCGGCGAGGGCGTAGAACACGCGGGTGCCGTCTTGTCGGGTGGTGACCATACGGGCCAGGCGCAGCTTGGCGAGATGCTGGGAGACGGCGGCGGGTGACTTGTCGACGATGTCGGCGATGTGGTTCACGGACAACTCCCCGGCTCCCTCGAGCGCGAGGATGATCCGCACGCGGGTGGCGTCAGCGAGCATCGCGAAGACCTCGACGGCGAGCTCTACGTAGAGGCTGTCGGGGTCGCGGCCGCATGTCACGTTATCTGCATTCATACGCAGATTCTTCCATATGGAGGGATGGCTCGCCGCTGACGATGATGCTCAGTCGAGGTGGCGGGCGCGGTGCAGGAGCGCGTCCATGCCGAATTCAAGGTGTGCGGCGGCGTTGTCGTCGAGGAAGAGATCGCGGACGCTGGTGAGTGCGGGGAACGAATGTGCGGCGAGTTCCTGCTCGAAGCGGTGGGCGCCGTCCTCGGGGGTGGTCTGTTCTTCGTGGACGAGTCCGACCACGAGGTAGTTGAGGCTCCAGAAGGTGGTGACGGCGAGGTCGGGGTCGACGCCGGCATCGAGCAGCGCGGCAATCACCGCCTCCCCTAGCCGCAGGGTGTTGGTTTCGGAGACCCTCGTACCCGAGACGAGATGTGCGCCGTCGCGGTGGTTCAGAAGGACCTGGCGGTAGCGGCGGAAGATCTCTTTGACCCGGTCGATCGGCGGGTGTGGGAGGTCGTCGAAGGAGAGCTCGCCGAGAATGGCGTCTGCCATCAGGTCGAAGAGGCGCGCTTTGCTCCCCACCTGCAGCGACACCGAGTTGAGGTGAACGTCGAGATGTCGGGCGATCCCACGGAGGGTGATGGCGTCCGCCCCGCCGCGATCGAGCAGGGCCAAGGCGGCGTGGATGACGTCGCGGCGGGATAGTCGGTCGGCCACAGGTCTCTCCTCCGAGCTTGGTCAGTGACCAACACTGTAGTATCTTGGTCACCGATCAAGGAAATTGGTCACTGACCAAGTAAGGAGTGGGACATGGGTGCGGGTCACAACCACGGTGCACCGACTACCGAGGCAGGAGCGCCCGGGGATCACCGAGCACGACTGTGGATCGCGTTCGGCCTGACGGCGACGATCGTGATCGCGCAGGCGATCGGTTCCATCGTCACCGGCAGCCTGGCGCTGCTGACGGACACCGCACACGCGATCACCGACGCGTCCGGTCTGCTGGTCGCGCTGATCGCGGCGACGCTGATGCTGTGGCCGGCTAATCCGAAGCGGACCTGGGGATTCCGACGCATCGAGGTGATCGCCGCACTCGGGCAGGCCGCACTGCTGCTGGTGGTGGGCACTTACGCCGCCGTCGAAGGTATCCGACGCCTGTTCGAGCCGCCGGAGGTCGCCGCGGGAGAGATGCTCGTGTTCGGCATCGTCGGCCTCGCGGCGAATGTGATCGCGATCGTGATCCTCTCCTCGAGCCGCGGCGCGAACTTCAATATGCGGGCAGCGTTCCTGGAGGTGATCAACGATGCACTCGGCTCGCTCGGGGTGATCGTGGCCGCGATTGTGATCGCCACGACCGGGTTCCAGCAGGCCGACGCGATTGCAGGGCTCCTGATCGCGGGACTGATCGTGCCGCGCGCGATCATTTTGATGCGCGACACCACCCGGGTGCTCATGGAGTTCACCCCTGCCGGGCTCGACTTGGACGAGGTACGCCGGCACATCCTTGAGCTCGAACACGTCACCGACGTGCACGACCTGCACGCATCGACGGTCGCCACTGGCCTGCCCACCCTGACCGCGCATGTGGTGGTCGAGGATGAGTGCTTCACCGACGGGCATGCCGCGGAGGTGTTGCACGAGGTACGCGAATGCGTGGCCGGTCACTTCCCGGTGTCGATTCAGCACTCGACCTTCCAGATCGAGACCGCGCACCTCACCGAGGACGAGCCAGCCCTTGTCCGCCACCGCTGAGCCGGGCCCCCCAGCGCCGCGGTAGCGGTCGGCGGAGGAAGGGTGTCAGAGCGTCGCGAGCAGGTTAGTGCAGGCCTGTTCACAGCGGCGGCAGGCGTCGGCGCAGACCCGGCAGTGCTCGTGCATGTCCGCGTGGGTGTCGCACTCGGCGGCGCATGCGGCGCACGCTGCGCGCAACGCCTCCAGCGCGGCACGAAGCACGGTGGTGTCCGTGCCGGTGTGGCGAGAGAGCAGGCGCGCGGTGGTGTCGCAGAGGTCGGCGCAATCCTGGTTCAGACGGATGCAGGTGGTCAGATCGGCGACCATCTCCTCGCTGAGACAGGCGTCGGCGCAGGTCGTACAAGCCTGGCCGCACTCGAGGCACGCGTCGATACAGGCCAGGAGCGCGTCTCGGTTGGCGATGTCGTTGGCTCGGGGGTGGGTGTCGAACATTTGGGCGGTGACGGTCACGGCCTTCTCCTTTGAATCGGTGAGGGGGTTACGTTACGTCGCTGTTCCGGATGCCGGCGACCCCCTTGGGTTACGGTGCGGGGGTATGGTACGGACGGTAGGCTGGACGGGATGATCGGCCTGTCCGCGTTGCGCCTGCGGCTGCCGCACCCGGTGCGGTGGCTGGTTGCCGTGTGCTTCGCTGCAGCGGTCATCGTCGGGTTGATGGGGATGCACACGATCTCCTCGGGACACACCGCCCCTACGACCTCGGAGAATGTCGAGATGCCGGGCGGGGCACCTCACCACTCGTCGGCGCCCGCGACCGGCGATGAGGATGCGGAGGCGTGCGCGTCGTGCAGCCCGAGCGGGGGCCATGACGTTCTGATGATGATGTGCGTGCTGGCGTTGCTGGCAGCCGCCCTCGTGCTGCTGGTCCCCCGCGCCGCATGGTCGTCTGTGTGGGAGCGGCATGCATTGCGTCCGCCGGTGACGCGGTGCCGGCCGGCCCCGGACCGGCCTCCCTCACTCCTGGAGCTGTCGATCAGCCGAACGTGACACGCACTGTCCCTGCCCTCTGGGGCGGGGGTGAGGTTCATTGCCCGTACGCGGGTTTCACGAGTGTTTGAGAGGACTGATGATGAACAAGAAGATGCGTTTGGCAGCGGTCGCGGCCGTACCGCTGGCAGCGGTGCTGTTCCTGGCCGGCTGCGCGGACAACGGAGGCAGCATGCCTGGAATGGATCATGGTGGGTCGTCGTCGGCCCCGTCGGAATCGGCGGAGGCGGACTTCAACATGGCGGATTCGATGTTCGCGATGATGATGATCCCGCATCACGAGCAGGCCGTCGAGATGAGCGACATGATCCTCGCCAAGAGCGACGTTGATCAGCGGGTGCTGGATCTGGCTCAGCAGATCAAGGACGCCCAGCAGCCGGAGATCGAGACGATGCAGGGATGGCTCGCCGAGTGGGGCGTGTCCAGTGACGACATGGACATGGGTGAGATGGAGCACGGCGGCGGGATGATGTCTGACGAGGACATGGCGGCGCTGGAGTCGGCGTCCGGGGCCGAGGCGGCACCCCTGTTCCTGGAGCAGATGATCGCCCACCACCAGGGGGCGATCGAGATGGCCGAGACCGAACTCGCCAACGGGAAGAACGCGGACGCGTTGGCGCTCGCGCAAGCCGTGGTCGATACACAGTCCGCGGAGATCGAGACCATGCAGGATCTGCTCGGCCAGCTCTGAGCCCGATCCGTCGAGTGGGGGCGCCGCTGCCATGCGCGGTGCCCCCACTCTTCGAACGCGGAGGTACGCGTATGCACGTCCATACGAAGACACTGGCGGCGGGCGCCGCTGCTTCCGCCCTCCTGATGCTGGCGGGGTGCGCGGACACTCCGACGTCGCCGCCGGCTGGGGACGGGCGCACCGGGGTACCGAGCCATGTCCACGCGGTGGTCGTCGCCCCGGACACTGACCAGCTTCTCCTGGGAACGCATGAAGGCATCTACGAGGTCACCGACACCGGGGAGTGGGGTGGCCGGGTCAGCACGGACAGCTTCGACGCGATGGGACTCACCGCCACTTCGCAGACACTGATCGCGTCCGGTCACCCCGGCCCCGGAAGCCCCGCCGAGTGGGGGGCACCGAACCTGGGCGTGATGCGCAGCACCGACGCAGGGGTGAGTTGGGAGTCGGTGGTGTTCGGTGGGGAGAAAGACTTCCACGCCCTCGCCGCCGGCGCCGATGACACGGTGTACGCCATCGCCACGGACGTCAGCGACGTGATCCGCAGCGACGACGCCGGGCTGACCTGGGAACCTACCGGTGCGGATCTGGTAGCGGCCAGTCTCGCCGTCGACGGTCGCGGACGGGTGATCGCGGCCACCGAAGAGGGTGTGCAGATCAGCACGGACGGCGGTGCGTCCTTCGCGGCGTGGCCCGAAGCGCCGCTGCTGTACACGTTGGGGGCTGCGGCCGACCGGACTCAGGTGGTCGGTGTCGGCACCGATGGGCAGATTTGGGTGACCGGAGCCGGTGCCGCGAGCTGGGAGCCGGCAGGTCGCGTGGACGGCCGGGTGCAGGCGGTCGGTATGGACGCCGCGGGCCGCATCGTGATCGTCGACGAGACCAGCGGCATCACGATTCTGCCCGGATAGCCCGCCGGGCACGCGACGGGCCGTATGCGAGGTGCCTACGGGAGTCGAACCCGTCTAGACGGCTTTGCAGGCCGTTGCCTGACCGCTCGGCCAAGGCACCGAGTGTCCCCTTACCGGGGACGTGGACGCAGCAGCGTGGGATCGCCCGTCTGGTCCGGTTAGGACCGGACCAGACGGGCGATCGCGTCGCTGGCTTCCTTGATCTTCTGCTCCGCCTGGTCACCCTCCATGCGCGCCGCGTCGAGCACGCAGTGTTTCAGGTGGTCGTCAAGCAGCCCGACGGCCACGGCCTGCAGGGCGCTGGTCAGAGCGCTGATCTGGGTGAGGATGTCGATGCAGTACTTCTCTTCATCGACCATCTTCGAGATGCCCCGCGCTTGACCTTCGATCCGCTTGAGCCGGTTCAGGTATCGGTCTTTGTCGGTGATGTACCCGTGGGGGGCGTGAGCGGTGTCGGGTGCGGGTGTGGTCATGGCCGGGTTCCTTCGGGTTTAGCTGTCCAGCGCTGCGCGGGTGCTGGCTTCGGGGCTGAGGTCGATGCGGCGCAGCAGCTGCGCGTTCAGGGCGACCACGACGGTGGACAGGGACATCAGGATCGCACCGATCGACATCGGCAGGACGAACCCGATGGGGGCGAGCACGCCGGCGGCGAGCGGCACGGAGATCAGGTTGTACCCGGCAGCCCACCACAGATTCTGCTTCATCTTCCGGTACGCCGCACGCGACAGCTGGATCACCGACAGCACACTGCGCGGGTCGGAGCTCGCGAGGATGACCCCGGCGGACGCGATCGCGACGTCGGTGCCGGCGCCGATCGCGATGCCGACGTCGGCCTGCGCGAGGGCGGGGGCGTCGTTGACGCCGTCGCCCACCATCGCGACCTTGCGGCCCTCCTTCTGCAGCTCGGCGACCTTGCTGGACTTGTCCTCCGGGCGCACGTGCGCGAAGACCCGGTCGATGCCCAGCTCGGCGCCGACGGCGTTCGCGACGGCTTCGGCGTCGCCGGTGATCATGACCACCTGGACACCCAGCTTGTGCAGGGCATCGACGGCTTCACGGGACTCGGGGCGGATCTCGTCGGCGAGCTTGAGCCCGCCGATGACTTTTCCGTCCCGGGTCACGTGCAGGATGATCGCGCCCTCGCTACGCCACGCGTCCGCCGTGTCGACCTCGCTGGCACCGACGTCCTCGAGCAGACGGGGACCGCCGACACGGATCTCCGCACCGTCGACGGTCGCGGTGACACCGACCGCCGGGGAAGAGGAAAACCCGGTCGCCTTCGGCAGGGTCAGGTTCTTGTCCTTCGCGGCGCGAACGATGGCCCTAGCGAGCGGGTGCTCACTGTCGGCCTCGGCCGCCGCGGCGATCGCGAGCACCTGGTCAGCGTCCAGGTCACCGACCGGTTCCACGGCGGAGACGGTGGGCTCGCCCTTGGTGAGGGTGCCGGTCTTGTCGAACAGCACGGTGTCGACGGTGCGCATGCTCTCGAGCGCGAGCCGGTCCTTCACCAACACCCCGCCACGGGCGGCGCGCTCAGTGGCGATGGACACCACCAGCGGGATCGCCAGGCCCAGCGCGTGCGGGCAGGCGATGACCAGCACGGTGATGGTGCGCACGACCGCCGCATCGGGATTGCCGACGACAGTCCACACCACCGCGGTGATCGCGGCGGCGCCCAGCGCGAACCAGAACAGCAGCGCCGCCGCCTTGTCGGCGATCCGCTGCGCCCGAGAGGACGAGTTCTGTGCCTCCGTGACCAGCCGCTGAATACCCGCGAGGGTGGTCTCATCCCCCGTGGCGGTGACCTCCACGCGAAGGCCGGAGTCTGTGGCGACGGTGCCCGCGGTAACGGGGTCGCCAGTGCCGCGGGCGACGGGGCGGGATTCACCGGTGACCATGGACTCGTCCATGTCGGCGCGGCCGTCGACGATCTTCCCGTCGGCGGGGACGCTGCCGCCGGGGCGGACCACCACCACGTCCCCGACCTGCAGGTCGGCGGGTGAGACCTTGACGATCTGGTCCCCTTCGACGCGCTCTGCCTCATCCGGGAGCAGCGCCGCGAGGGTGTCCAGCGCGGAGCTGGTCTGGGCGAGGGAGCGCATCTCGATCCAGTGACCGAGCAGCATGATCACGATCAGCAGCGCCAGCTCCCACCAGAACTCCAGCTCGTGGTGCAGCAGGCCCAGGGTGGCGCCCCAGGACGCGAAGAACGCGACCGTGATGGCCAGACCGATCAGCAGCATCATGCCGGGTTTGCGGGAGCGGAGTTCGCTGACCGCACCGGTCAGGAACGGCCACCCGCCCCACGCGTACATGACGGTGCCGAGGACGGGGGCGATGAACAGTGCCCAGTCGGGGACGGTGTAGCCGAGGATCATCGCGAACATCGGGGAGAACGCCACGACCGGGACGGCGATGATCAGGTTGATCCAGAACAGTCGCCGGAACTGGCCGACGTGATCCCCGTGCCCACCGTGCCCGCCGCCGTGGCCACCACCATCGTGACCTGCGTGGTCCCCGTGGCTGGCCTGCGTGCCGTGGCCGGTGTGGGTGTCGTGCTGGGTGGGCGGCTCGGGGGTGTGGTCGCCGTGGCGGGTGTCTCCCCCGGTGGCGGTGGCGGCCTTGCCGGTGGGGTGGTCGGTGTGGTGTGCGTGCGGGTCAGTCATCGGTTCACTTCCCTGTGCCTAGCGTTGGTGTGAGTCTGCCGTCGCGGTTCCCGCGGAGGCGAGGTCCTGCGGATCGGTCGCGGCAGGAGTATGAAGGTTCGGCATCCACCCGAACACCGCGGGCACGGCGTCCAGCCCGAGCACCCCGACGGGGACACCGTCATGCTCGTGGACGACCAGGAGCGGGTCGGTAGTGTCGATGCGTGCGGAGGTGTGACCCCCGGTGATCCCGGCACCGGCGACCATCATGCCGTGCACGGTTGCCGTGAAGGGGGCGCGGGGCTGGTAGTCGCCCGGGTGGGTGCCGGCGCCGAGGTCGGCGAGCATGGTGCGTGCGGCATGTTCACCCTGCGCGGCCGCGTCCGACCAGTGATCGATGCGCCAGGCGCCCAGGGTGGTGTCATAGTGTGCGGCGACCCCGCCGGCGCTGTAGACGCCGGGGGTGGCGGTGCGCAGCTTCCCGTCCACGATGACCCCGTCTTCCCAAGGGGCGGGGCCGGTCGGGGTGGTTCCGTGGGCGATGATCAGCAGATCCGCCGTCAGCTGTGTGGTGTCGTCCAAGGCGAGCTCGAGCTGTGTGCCGGTGTCAGTGACGGCGGTGAGGGTGCGGCCGAACGCGACGTCCACGTGCTCCCGGTGCGCGGCGGCGAGGCGCTCCGCGGCGCCGGCGCCGAACACGCTGACCCCGGGGGTGGTCGCGCGGGCGAGGAGGGTGACCTGATGTCCACGGTCGCGGAGCAGCGTGGCGGTCTCGGCCGCGACCAGACCGGCACCGGAGATGACGATCTGCGCGGGGCGGCCAAGCGTGCCCAGGAGGTCGCGGACGGCGACCGCGTCTTCCAGGGAGTGCAGGGTGGTGACCCGTCCTGCCTCCGTGGCGGCGGTCAGGCCGGGCAGCGTGTCCGGCAGCAAGCGGGGGGTGCTGCCGGTGGCGAGGAGGAGCGCGTCGTACGGTTCGATCCGGCCGGATGCGAGCCGCACGGTCTTTCCCTGTGGGTCGACCTCGACCGCGGTGTCACTTATGACCTCCACCCCGGGGGTGACGACCTGTTCCGGGGTGAGCAGCCCGATCGCGACCCCCTTGTTGACCAGGGTGCGGTTGTACGGGGCCTGTCCGGTGCGGTCGACGAGGGTGACGCTCACCGTGCCGGAACCGTGAAGAACGCGCGCCGCGGCCGCGCCGGCGGCGCCGGCTCCCAGGATGAGGACCTTCTGGGGTGACAATGTTGCTCCTTGCGTCTCGCGAATGTGGGGGCTGGTGACCGGTATCCCCGGCCTGTGGTCGGTTAGGCGGCCGTGGCGTACTTGGCGGGGTCGGCGTCGAAGAGGGGGCCGCAGGCGGAGCAGCAGAACCAGTACCGCTGCCCGTCGTAGTCCCGGTAGAGGCCTTGGGCTTCCGCGGTGCTCTTGCTGACGGTGCTGCCGGGCATCACCGGGCAGGTGACGATGTCATCGGCGGGGGTGCCGGCGGGTGCTTCGTGGTGATGGTCGTGGCTCATATCCGTTGCTCTCCGTGATGTGGGTCCGGGGCGGCAGCCGTCGTCGCTGCCTCGTTTGTCTGCGTCCGAACCCCTCCAGGCTATACCCTGTACGGGTATGACAACAGGTGGGGTGTGGCGTGTATTCCCTGGACTGCTGGTGCTCAGGGGCGGTAGGCGAGCACGGTCATCATCCCGGCTTCGCCGTGGTAGATGTTGTGGCAGTGGGTCATCCATTGGCCGGGGTTGTCGGCGTCGAACTCGAGGTCGAGGGTTTGGTTCGGCAGCACGATGGAGGTGTCTTTGCGGGGGCCGCCACCGGCGTGCTGATAGGTGTGGCCGTGCAGGTGGAAGGGGTGCCACATGTCGGTGTCGTTCGTCACCCGCAGCCGCACCCGTTCCCCCGCGACCAGTGCGTGCGCGCCGCGCAACGGGTTGTGCATGTCGAACTGGGTGCCGTTGAACCCCCAGTCGTAATTGGCCATGCTGCCGGTGAGGGTGAGGTCGAGGGTGCGGTCCACGTCACGACGGTCGAGGGTGACCTCGGGTGCGGCGAAGAGCATGCTCGCCACCGCGACGACGCGGCCTTCGCCCAGTTCGGCGATGTCCGCGTCCGGGGTGGGCGCCTGTCCGCTGCCGGTGCGGATGATGGCGAAGCCGCGTTCCCGCTTGCCTTCGGCCTCCGCCACCAGGGGGAACGCACCGTCGCCCAGGGTGACGATCACGTCGTAGCGTTCCCCCATTCCCACCAGGACGCTATCGGCAGCGACCGGGTCGACGGGGAACCCGTCGGTGTGGGTGACGGTCAGCCGGTGCCCGCCGATGGCGACGCGGAACGCGGTGTCGCCGCCGGCGTTGATCAGCCGGATCCGTACCCGCGTGCCGGGCGTGCCGGTGAATTGGGCGGGGTCGGCGGCGGGTTTGCCGTTGATCAGGTAGTGCGGGTAGTACACGTCGCCGGCGTCGCCGCCGAGTAGGTCGGAGTCGGCGCCCATCAGCATGTTCCCCATCCGCATGAACATGTCGCCGTGCCCGCCCATGTCGCCCATTCCTTCTCGCAGCTGCTCGAGCACCGCGTCGGGGGTGGCGGTGACCCCGTCCAGCCAGTCGTCGAGGACGATGACCCATTCGTCGTCGTAGCGCAGCGGCTCATTCGGGTCTTCGACGATGAGCACCCCGTATAGGCCGGTGTCCAGCTGGGCGCCGACGTGCGGGTGGAACCAGTGCGTACCGGGGTCGGGGGCGATGAACTCGTATTGGAACGACTCGCCGGGGCGGGTCGCGGTCTGGGTGAGTGGGGGGACGCCGTCCATGTCGTTGCGGAGTGCCAGGCCGTGCCAGTGCACGGACGTGTCGACGGGGAGGGTGTTGCGCAGGGTGGCCTGCAGGGTGTCTCCTGCCTGGACGCGCAGGACAGGCCCGGGGATGCTGCCGTAGGAGAACGTGGACGCGGGTGTTCCTGCCAGATCGAGGGTCGCCGCCGCCGCCGTCAGCGTCGCGGTGACCACGCGGCCGGTGCCGCCACGGCCCCGTTCGGTGCGGTCGACGGCCGCTCCCGTCGGGCTGACCCAGGCGGGGGTGGGGGTGCAGGCGGCCAGAGCTCCAACCGCGGCGGCGGTGGCGCCGAGGGCGAGGAAGCGTCGCCGGGTGAGGTGGGGGGAACGGCGGGGCGCGGGGGCGGTCATGGTCGGCGGGTCCCTTTCGGTCGATGTTGCGTGGCGGGCGGTGTGAGCTCCGTGGGGGTGCGCAGGTGGGTGAGGGTGGCGGTGATGCTGAGCAGCACCACCACTCCCCCCAACACGGCCGCGGCTCCAGGGAGGGTGAGAGCGGGGACGAGGAAGCCGGCCAGCACGACGGGGACGGACATCGCGAGGTAGGAGATCGTGTAGATCACGGCCATAACGGTGGCGCGCTGCCCGGGGTCGACGTGCGGCAGCAGGGTGCGCATCGCGCCCATGAAGGCAGTCCCGAACCCGGCACCCACGACCGCGACACTGGCGAGGTACCCGGGCAGAGTTGGCACGGCCAGCGCGGCGAGGCTGAGCACGGTGCCTGCGCCGAGAGACACGGCCCCGAACACGCTGATCCGCCGGGCGGTGGCCCCCTGCAGTGCGGTGGCGGCGACCACCCCGGCCGCGGCGAGGATGATGATGGACCCGGCCTGGTGCAGGTAGGTGTCGGCGTGGAACCGGGTGGCGATGATCCCCGGTCCCAGGGCGAGGAACAGACCGTTGGTGACCCACCCGGCGATGATGGCGGGGGCGACCGAGACGATGATCCGCCGCCGCGTCGCCGCCGAGACCCGCCGGGCCCGTGGGTCCGGTCCCGCGTCCCCGGGAAGGACGGGTGGGGTGGGAATGGTCCAGGCGGTGGCGGCGAGGAGAGGGAACACCGCGGCGAGGAGCAGAAAGATGGTGCCCGCGTCGATGCCGGGTAGGTCCAGCAGTCCAGCGGCGGTGAGCGCCCCGAGCCCGAGACCGGCCATGGGGGCCACGGTGTTGGCCAGCGCGGCCGCCCCCAGCCAGCGGGAGGGTTCGTGGTCGACCATCATGGCGTTCAGAACCGGGACCAGCAGTCCCGCCGCCAGGCCTTGCAGGGCGCGGGCGGCGAGCAGCAGCAGGAAGGAATCGGCGGCCCAGAACATCAGCAGGCTCACCGACAGGGCCACCGATCCGACGGTGAGGATGCCGCGACGCCCGACCCGGTCAGAAAGCGACCCGAGCGTCAGCAGTGCGAGCAGCAGCGGGATGGCGTAGATCGCGAAGATAAGAGTGGTGGCCACCGGGGGCAGCTGGAGCTGCTCGGTGAGTTGCGGGTAGAACGGGGAAGGCGCCGACGCGGCCGCCATTAGCACGACGGTGCCGGTCACGGCGAGACAGAACCCGCCGCGGGCACGAGTGGCCGGGGTCACAGGGGTGGCGGCGGTCATGCGGCGCTCTCGTGCAGGTGCTGGGCGGTTTCGTGGACGGTGGCGACCGCGTCGACACCGCTCACCCCCACCAGAGCACCGTTGAGCGTGTGCGTGACGAGGGTGCCGGGTCCTGGGCCCTGTCCTTCGGTGGCGGGCGTCATGGTGTACCCGATGCCGGTGATGGCGGTGCCGTGGATCAGTGACGTGTAGGAGCTACGAGGACGGTAGGGTCCCGGGTCGGCGGCGCCGGTGCGGTCGTGGAGCACCGCGGCGGCGGCGTGCTGTCCTTGCGCGGCCGCGTCGGCCCAGTGATCCAGGCGCCAGATCCCGAGGTGGTCGTCGCGGTGTATGGCGGTGCTGCCGGCCGCGTACACGTGCGGGGCAGTGCTCCGCAGCCGGTCATCGACAGGCACCCCGGAAGAGAACGGTCCCGGTGCGGTGGGGGCGTTGCCGAGGGCGGTGATGAGCAGGTCGGCGGAGAGCGTGGTGGTGTCATCCAGGGTGATCCCCAGCAGCGGGCTCCTGTCACGGACGGCGGTGATCGTGCGGCCCAGGAATGTGGTGATTTTGCCGCGATGGATGCCGGTGATGTGGGCGGCGATCTGCGCGCCGAAGGAGGCCCGCCCGGGGATGCGGGAGCGGCTGATGAGGGCGACGTGATGTCCGGCGGCGTGGAGTGCGGACGCGGTCTCCGCGCCGGTGAATCCGCCGCCGTAGATCGCGACCCGGGACGGCCCGGCGGTGCGGGTGAGGTGTTCTCGGATCTGTTGGGCGTCCTGGATGCTGTGCAGGGTGACGACCTGGTGCCGTGCAGCGGGAGTGTGCCGCCCGGGCAGGCCCGGGGTGAGGGTGTCCGGGCGGCTGCCGGTGGCGATGATGACCGCGTCGTAGCGCAACTGTGCGCCGGAGGCGAGGTGCACGATGCGGCTGATCGGGTCGAGGTGGGTGGCGGTGTCTGCCAGCACGGTGACGGGCGGGAGCGGCGCGTGGATGGTCTCGGGCAAGGTGGGACCGAACGCGACGCCGGTGATGTGCATCCGGATGTACGGGGTCTCGTGGGTTCTGCCGACCAGGGTGACGTGGATGTCCTCGTGGCGGGCGAGGGCTGTTGCGGCGGCGACGCCGGCTGCTCCTGCCCCGAGGATGAGGACATGGTGGGTGGGCATGAGGTGCAGTTCGCTTCCGGGGTACGGGGGTCGCGGCGCTGCGAGGAGGGCAGGGTCAGGACCGGATCAGCTGGGTGATCGCGGTCGAGGCGGCATCAAGGACGGTGTCGTCGGTGAGGGTGCCGGTGGCGTGCGCGTGGCGCAGGTAGTCCGTCAGCAGGGCGAGACCGACACCCTGGAGCGCGCGTTGGGTGGCGGAGATCTGGGTGAGGGTATCGATGCAGGGGCGTTCCTGCTCGATCATCCCGGTGAGCCCGCGAATCTGCCCTTCCAGACGGCGCAGCCGGTTCCGGTAGGTGCGGGGGTCGGTGATGTAGCCCGGTTCGCGGGCGGCCGCGATGGTGGAGGTCATGAAGGGTCCGGTCTCCCGGTGCCCGCACGGGGTGTGTGGGCACCGGGAGTGAGGCTCAGGCCATGGCGGCGGCGTAGCGGGCCGGGTCCGCGTCGAACGCGGGACCGCAGCCGGCGCAGCAGAAGTAGTACCGCTCGCCCTCGTAGTCGCGGAACAGGCCGGCCGCCACGGCGGTGGCCTTGTTGACCGGGGTGCCCTCCATCACGGGGCAGGTGGTCATGTCGGCGCCACCGGCGGCGTCGAGGAGGTTCTCACGGCCGCCGGGGGCGGGGGCGCTGGTGCTGCAACAGCTGGACATGGGTGGTGTTCCTTCCGATGTGGGTGGTAGGTGCTGCCGGGTTGCCCGGTCAGCGGGCGATGCTCTTGAATCCGCGCAGACGCAGGCTGTTGCCCACGACGAACACGCTGGACAGTGCCATGGCGGCACCGGCGAGCATCGGGTTGAGGAGACCGAGGGCTGCGACCGGGATCGCGGCCGTGTTGTAGGCGAAGGCCCAGAACAGGTTGGTCTTGATAGTGCCGAGGGTCTTGCGGGACAGCCGGATCGCGTCAGCGGCGCTGCGCAGGTCGCCGCGGACCAGGGTGATGTCCGAGGCCTCGATCGCGACGTCGGTGCCGGTTCCCATCGCCAAGCCGAGGTCGGCCTGCGCGAGCGCGGGGGCGTCGTTGACACCGTCTCCGACCATCGCGACGACCTTTCCCTCGCCTTGGAGGCGGGTGACGACATCGACCTTGTCCTTCGGGAGGACTTCGGCGATGACCTGGTCGATACCGACCTCGGCGGCGATCTGGCGGGCGACCGCCTCGTTGTCGCCGGTGAGCAGCACCGGAGTCAGGCCGAGTGCCTTGAGCTGGGCGATGGCCTCCTTGCTGGTCGGCTTGACGGTGTCGGCGACGATGAGGATGCCGCGAGCGGCACCATCCCATCCGACGGCGACGACGGTCTTGCCTTCGCTTTCGGCCTGCGCCTTCGCGGCGGCAACCTCGGCGCTCAGGCGCAGCGACCACTCGGCCAGCAGCGATTCCCGGCCGACGATGAGTGCGTGTCCGTCGACGACACCCTGCACGCCCTTGCCTTCCAGGTTCGTGAACCCTTCCACGGTGGGGAGGGTGCCGGTCTGCTGGGTGGCGCCCTTCGCGATCGCCTGCGCGATGGGGTGCTCGGAGGCGTCTTCGAGTGCACCGGCGAGGCGGAGTAGCTCGTCCGCATCGGTGCCCGGCTCGGTGACGACGTTGACCAGGGTCATCTTGCCGGTGGTGACGGTGCCGGTCTTATCGAGCACGACGGTGTCGACCTTGCGGGTGGATTCCAGCACTTCCGGGCCCTTGATCAGGATGCCCATCTGCGCGCCGCGGCCGGTGCCGACCAGCAGCGCGGTCGGCGTGGCAAGACCCAGGGCGCACGGGCACGCGATGACCAGCACGGCGACGGCGGCGGTGAACGCGGCAGCGACAGGGAACCCGGCACCCAACCATGCCCCCATCGCGACGACGGCGATGAGGATCGCAATCGGGACGAACACGCCGGAGATCTTGTCGGCCAGGCGCTGCACCTCAGCCTTTCCGGTCTGGGCGTCCTCGACGAGCTTGGCCATCTGCGCCAGCTGCGTGTCCGAGCCGACCCGAGTGGCGCGAACTACCAAGCGTCCGCCGGCGTTCACCGTGGCTCCGGTGACGGGGTCGCCTTCGGCGACCTCGACCGGGACGGATTCGCCGGTGAGCATGGAGGCGTCCACGGCGGACGTGCCGGAAACCACGACACCGTCGGTGGCGATCTTCTCGCCCGGGCGGACGATGAACTCGTCCCCCGCCTGCAGGTCCTCGACCGGGATCTTCGTCTCCACCCCGTCGCGCAGCACGGATACTTCCTTCGCGCCGAGCTCGAGCAGCGCGCGCAGCGCGGCGCCGGCCTGACGCTTGGACCGCTTCTCGAAGTAGCGGCCGGCGAGGATGAACATCGTCACCCCGGCGGCGACTTCGAGGTAGATGTTCGCGGCTCCTTCCGAGGGGGCGAGGGTGAGCTCGAACGGGTGCGTCATCCCGGGGGTGCCGGCGGTGCCGAAGAACAGCGCGTACAGCGACCACAGGAACGCGGCGGTCGTGCCCATCGAGATGAGCGTGTCCATCGTCGCGGTGCCGTGCTTGAGGTTCGCCCACGCCGCCTTGTGGAACGGGAACGCCGCCCACACGATGACCGGCGCCGCCAGCGCCAACGACGCCCACTGCCAGTAGGTGAACTGCAGGGCGGGGACCATCGCCATCGCGATGACCGGGACGCTCAGGACGATGGAGACGATGAGCCGATTGCGGAGGCTGGTCAGCTCCGGGTCGGCATCGTCCGCGTCCCCGCCCTCGGCGGTGTCGTTCTTGGCCTTCTTCGGGGCCGGAAGCGCCGCGCTGTAGCCGGTCTTCTCGACCTCGGCGATCAGCAGGGCCGGGTCGTATCCGGCGGGGATGGTGACCTTCGCCTTCTCGGTGGCGTAGTTGACCGTGGCGGCGACGCCGTCGAGCTTGTTCAGCTTTTTCTCGATCCGCATCGCGCAGGAGGCGCAGGTCATCCCGCCGATCTGGAGTTCGACGGCGGAGTCCGCGGTCTGTTCTGCGGGGGCTGTGGTGCTCATGGTGTTCCTTCTTCTCTCAGATCACCGCGGGGCGGTCAGTGACCGTCGCCCGTGTCGCTGTGTGTGTCGTCCGTGTCCGTGTCGCCGGTGCCGTGCCCGGCGTCCACGACGAACTCGGCGGTGTGGACCTGCCCGTCGACCTGGAAGTCGAGGTAGAGCAGGTACCGGCCGGTGGTAGGCGCCTCGGCCGCGAATCGGATGTCGGGTCCGGCGGTGTCGCCGTCCTGCGGGTCGTCGCCTTCGGCGTGCACGTGCAGGTAGGCCAGGTCCCCATCGCGCAGCGCGACGAGGTGCCCGAAGGCCCCAAGGTACGGCTGCAGGGTGGTGACTGGCTGCCCGTCACGGGTGACCGACAAGGTTAGCTCGGAGCTCTCCCCCGCGGTCAGGTCCCCATCGAGGGTGACCGTGTACCCGTCGACCTCGCTTGTCGTCGACGTGGCGGTCGCCGGGTTCGGGGTGAACGCGCCCGCGACGTCGACCGTGCGGGTCAGGGTGACCTTGTCGGGGCCGTCGGCGACGTCCGGCACGAAGTCGGCATAGATCCGGTAGCTGCCGGCTTCGGTCCACTCCCAGGAGGTCGTCCAGGTGCCGGTGGCCTCGTCGAGCGTGGGGTGCACGTGCCGGAACTGGGTTCCATCGGTGCGCACCACGATCAGGTGCAGGTCCTTCTCATGCGAGGACTCGTACGCGGTCAGCGCAGTCCCGTCAGCGTCGAGGATCTGGAAGCTCAACTCGCCTGACTCGCCCGTTCCGGTGGGCGCGGCGATCGGGCTGAGTTCGTATCCGTAACCGGAGAGGGAGACGCCGGGGATGGTGGCGGTCTCGGCGGTGTCCTCGCCGGTCATGCCGGCGTGATCGGCCATCGAGCTGTCGTCAGCCGCGGCCGTCCAGTTGGCGACGGCGCTGTCCGGGACGACAGCTGCCGCGATGCCGAACGCCCCGCCGAAAGCCACGACGACGCCGGCGCCATACAGGCTGAGTCGTCCCGCAGCGTTCATCAGGCGCGCACCGCGGAGTAACCAGCCTCGTCGACCGCGGCCAGCACGGCGGCGTCATCCAGAGCACTGGTGGAAGACACGACGAGCTTGCCGGTCTGGGCGCTCACCTGGATCTCGTCCACGCCGGGGATCTGGGAGACCTCTTCACGGATGGACATCTCGCAGTGTCCGCACGTCATGCCGGTGACCTGGTACTCGCTGGTGGCCATGATGGTTTCCTTCCGTCGGTGATGCGCCAGAATCGGCGACACCCACCCTAACACCCCTACCCCCCTAGGGTATTCCGGAGTACTGAGGAAATCGTGGTGTCCATGCTCAGATTTGTTTGTGGCATCGCGTGAGACCTACCGCCTCGAACCGGCCGCCTGTGCGTGAATTACGTCTCCCGCCCAGCAGCTATCCCCTTGCTGCAGGAGAGATCACCCGAACCACCCGACCGAAATGTCCATATGGACACCACGTGGACACTTCATCTGCGAAATGGACATTTTAGAAAAATCCCTACATGAGCAGCTTTGTACTAAATCACTAAACAGCTAATCACTAGTAAATGTCACATTCACTACCAAGCTCGATGTTGCGCCTGTCAGATACACAACAAACCTCCGCCGACCAGTCGGCGGCGTCCGACGCATATGAGACACTCGGAGCATGACGGCGATCCACCCGATTGCCCCCGAAGACTCCAAAGCGCTCTTCGGGAACAGCTACATGCACACCGTGCTGGTCGAGATCACCCGGCACGGCGATGAACCGTTCTCCCCGAAGCAGATCATCGACGCCACCGGACTGCCCGGCGGGATCATCCACCCGCTCATCAAGAGGCTGAAGTCCAGGCATTTCATCGAGTACCTGGGCCGTGTGCCCGGGGAGAAGACCACGCTGTACCAGGTCCGCGACAACCCCTACATGCGCGCCGCCCGCGAGTACGCCGAAGCTGCGCCCGAGATCCCGCAGCATCGAGCCGCCAGCTAACCCACGGCGCCCCGGATCGACCCACAGCTCGGTCGCGACGACCGGTGAGCGACGTGTTCGACGTGCGTCGCGCCACCACGTGCCACCGCTGCCGAATTCGCAAGGTGCGGCGTCCAGAGCACACACTGGTGCGTTCTCCATGTTTCATGAATCTTGAATTTGATCTAGACTGGGTAGGTGCCAACCCTTGCCCGCGCGGCCGAGCTGTCGAAGGCGGTCTTCGGCAGCGAGCACATGCTTTCCGTGATGTGGCAGATCTCGCAGGCACCGGACGCAACGTTCAACGCTCCCGCCATCGAACGGGCCACGGGCCTGGCCGGGAGCATCGTGCACGGCATGCTCGCACGACTCAAACGCGCCGGCCTCATCGAGGTCGTGGGCCATCTCGAGGGAGAACGCACCCTCGCCTACCAGCGTCGCGACCATCTCGTATGGCAGGCGGCATCTCAACTCACGTCCGAGGTGACTGACACCCTGGGCATCGGAGGCCCCTATGACAGCTAGCCCCTCCACGACCGTCGCCGGGACGTCCGGGGTGAGTTGGCAAACCGGTGCCCATCGCGTCCACGTCGACCTCGAGCTTCACCTCCCGGAGATCCAGCGCCGCCGCGCCACAAACGCGGCGGGGTCTGTACAAGACCTGGACACTCTGCGGTTCCTGCTGACGCTCCCCGTCGATCAGCCCACCGCCCTCGCGGGCCTCGATGCGTACGAGCGGCGCCTGGCTCGGCGAGCCGTCCGCTGCGGGTTCGCCGAAGAGCGCGCCGTCGCCCGCAGCCAGTCCACTCTCATCCGAAGAGCGGAGCCTCCCGTGACGGTGCGGCTGATATCGGTGTTCGGCCCGTTCCGTCGCAGCACCCTGCAGTTGGCGACGACATTCGCCCCCTACGGGCGTCGTCGACTCGTCGTCCCCTCTGGACGGCTCGACGAGATATTGTTGCTCGAAGCAACCTTCTACGGTGTCGGCGTTACGGTGGCCGACGCCAACGGCGAGCGGACCGTCGCCGCGTCGGCGCCCTTCCAGCCCGCCCGGTTCACTGGCGCCTCCTGGCTGTTCGCTGAGCGCATCTACGGCCAGGCGCTCAGCTCAGCGACCGCCACCGGGCAAGTGTCGGCGGCATCGAGATCATGACACCCGTGTGCTGGGCGAGCCGAACATGCTCCGCTTCAGCCTCCGCCAGACGCTGATTCCACCACCGTGCCACTTGAGAGGTCCCCATCGAGGTGACGATACCTGCGATCTCGTCCAGCGCGGCCAGATTGTGCAGGTGAGCCCGGAGCCGATCCTCATCGGAGCCGGTGAACGAGTCCACCGCGCGTCCCTCACAGTGGCGACACGGGCACGGCCACGGAGTCGCGCTGGCGAACCACTTCAGGTGCATCTCGCTGGACCGGGCGAATCGCATCAGCTCCGGCATCAGCACGTGCGGCGTGCGATCACCAGGGCGACTCGAGTACGGTCGGCTGCCCGGCACCGGCAGGCGCCGCAGGCTCGGGATCTGCCCGATCACGGCCGCGCGAGCGCCGGACGCGAACGCATCGATGCCAGCGAAGTCCGCCCGCCACGGCACCGCACCCTTCACCTCGCCGAAGAACCGGCGATACGACTCCGGCGCCCCCTTGAGATTCAGAGGATCACCCGCCTTCGCTCCCAGCGCCAACGCCACCGGATGACGGCTCCGCGCGGCGACCGCGATCAACTGCGAGATGTGATCCGGCGTCGACCACTTCTGATGGACGGCCAACGGGAGGATCACGTCGTCGCGGTCGATATTGTCCGCAGCCGCGAGGACCGCCTTAAGCGCCCCCGGGTCTGCGACGTCCACAAACCCCGCTGGGATCACCGCGACCGCCGCGCCTGCATCGCGCTGCGCCTGGAGAGTCTCCTCCACCGTGGGCGCGATGAGCGCATCCACCGGTTCATCGATAATCAACGGGCGCTCGGCCGTCGCCGGAGCGAGCACCGAAGTCGGCTCGATAAGGAAAACCAAATCCTGATGCCGCGCCCGCAGGCGCCAGGCGGTCTGAAGAGCCGTCGGCCCCGACAACACCATGCCGCCGTGTTCCATGTTCACGTGCGGGGCGGTCTGCATCGTCTCACCGCCAGCCATCGTGAACACTCGCCCGCCCAAAGTGCGCTCGACCAGCGTGGCACCGGCGAGCGACTCACGCGTCGTCCGCGAAACCAGAGAGCTGTCGACCACCTCGATGTTGGCCCGATCGGTCATGCTGCGCTCCTCACGTAAAGGTCTTCGAACTCGTCCTGAACCAGGAACGCGTCGCGCGCGAGCTCTGCGACGCTCTCACCCTCATTCAGCCGCTGCTGCACCACCCGGTCGATCAGACCAGGATGTTCCTCGGCGATCGCTACCGGCTCTACGCTCCGATATCCGGCGCGGGAGAGCTCGATGTTCAACTGCCGGTAACGGCCCTCGCTGATCACATCCAGATCCACCGCACGCCGCAGCAGCGCCGCGATCGACACCCGCCACTTCGACTTCAACCGTGCCAAGCCCGGGATCGTCACCGGTGCCGCCGCCAGATCCATGCGCACATCCTGCGCCGGCATCAAGAACTCCGCCGCGAACCGATCCGCCTCAGACTCCTGCGTCTCCGACGGCACCTGATGCATCACCGCGTGCGCAAGCTCATGCGCCAGCGAGAACCGCTGCCGATCCGGCGGAATGTGATCTCCCAGCAGCACCACTGGTCGCTGTCCTTCCGGCCAGCTCACCATCGCATCGATCCGCTCCGACCCCAACGATCGCTTCACCACCACAACCCCGGCATCCTCCAGCGAGCGCACGAGGTCTTCCAGCGGACCGGACGCGATACCGATCGACGCACGCACCTCCTGCGCGATCTCCTCCGGAGTATCGAAGCCATCGGGCGGAAGCGGGTGCCGCACCAGCCGCACCGGCGTGTCTCCCGCGACGAGCCCCGTCACTTGCAAGTGCAGCAAT
The DNA here is from genome assembly GCF_002313585.1 of Microbacterium sp. UBA1097. NCBI lineage: Bacteria > Bacillati > Actinomycetota > Actinomycetes > Micrococcales > Microbacteriaceae > Microbacterium > Microbacterium sp. UBA1097. Next base: position 22,197 of record NZ_DCBW01000002.1, read on the forward strand.
TCCAGTTCTGCCCGCAACCGGTTCGCCACCGACAGGGGCAACGTGGAGCGCTTGCGATGGAACACATACGGCGCCGCTCCCTCATCCACCGGGACCGTCAGCAGCACCGGTGGAACACGCAGCACACCGCTCAGCTTCTCCAGGCGGTCGGGGTCCAACTCCACCAGCCCGGATTCCGCCTTCGACAGCACCGCTTGCGAGATCCCCGTGGCTTCGGACAACGCACCCTGCGTCCACCCACGCGCAACTCGGACCGTGCCGAGCATCACCCGGCCGGTCCGGCGATCAGAAGCAAACTCTGCCATGACTCCCATCTTAGTCAGCGCCTCCGACAATCGCGCGATCCATGTGCAGAAATATTCTCGCGTGTTGGATGTGAACAGCCCACTCTGACCGCGACCCCACGCCAGACCGGGTCGACGGAGATGAGCCGCCCGATCACGTCGATGCCAAATCCATCCACCGCACTTGGCCGAATGGCCAAGTGCGGGCCAAGTTGACACAGAAACGGCCATCTTCACGTGGTGAATATTCGCTTCTCTGAGCG
>NZ_DCBW01000006.1:0-29823 GCF_002313585.1 Microbacterium sp. UBA1097
GCGCTCAGAGAAGCGAATATTCACGGAGCCAACTTGGCGAGGGGATATCCGGTATCGCACCAGCACACTGCAACCTGCGTGCGGGTGATAACGTCGTTCGGCCTTTCCATGTCTCTGCCTTCCTTTGGTAGCTAGCAACATAGAAGCGGAGGGCTCATTTGCCGCGGGTGTCTCCCCACGCCAGAATGTGGAGCCGCGTCGTCATCTGGAGCTGCTGTTGTAGCGCGGCTTCGGCGATCCGTTTCGACCGATCAACGATCGTGCCTGAATCTGTACCCTCCGGCATCACCCACACCCGAGATCGGTCCCATTCGTGTGCGCGCGCGACGGCCGCTGCGGACGCGACGTCTGATTCATCGACACAGACGAACTTGAGATGCACCTCATGCGCGTTTTGATAGTCGCCCCACGCGGTTGCCATCGCTGCGGTCCGTTCCTGGTGCGAACCAGCGTTCGAGAGCTTCGGTGAGAGTACGACGACGTCCAGTTTTGATAGCACCTCTTCGGGAGGGAAAATCGTCCCGTTGGACTCGACATGTAGTTCACGACCGGCGGACTTCAGCTCTCCCAGGAGTAAAATGAATGCGGGTCGGTGTGCGTAGAGCATCGGCTCTCCGCCCGTTATGACCACGAGTCCGTCGCGTGTGGAGATGTCATCGACGATGCTCTGCACGCTTCGCGCCGTAATCGACTCGCGAAGATCAAATCGAGTGGAGTCCCACGTGTAGCCAGTGTCACACCAATCGCATGACAGGTTGCACCCTCCGAAGCGGATGAAGGTTGCGCGCCGACCAATGTACGGCCCCTCGCCCTGAAGCGTGGGGCCGAAGATCTCAGATATAGGCAGGAGATCGCTCATATTCGCACTCGACTTGTCGCGCGGGTGTCTTCCGATTCCGAGACGAGTGCCGAGATAGCTACTAGGCGCCCACGTGCCGGGTGTTCGCGAAGCTCGTCGCGTACATGGAGGGATATCCACTGCGCGATGAGTTCGGATGTTGGATTGAACGGCAAGACGTCATTCAGGTGCCTGTGATCGACGGTATCCGAGAGATACCGCCCGACCCAGTCAAGATCCGCGAAGTCCAAGATCATGCCGACGGCATCCGTGGTGCCCTCGATGGTGATGCTCACGCGATATGTATGCCCGTGGAGGCGAGCACATTTGTGTCCGATTGGCAGTCCCTCGATTGTGTGGGATGCGGAGAATCGAAAGTCTCGACTGATGCTGAGGGTCACGCGTTGGTCCGATCGTCGAGTGTACAAACTGCCAAAGAATGTAGCCCATGAGTCACGCGAGAGTCAGGTCGATAACTATACATGTATATTATCCCTATGCCGCGTCCTCACAAAACTCCAGAACAAAGGGCGTTCGGTGCTGCGGTGGGGGCGCTCGTCCGCGAAGAGCGCGCACGATTGTCGCTTAGCGGTGATCAACTCGCGCGGGCGAGCAATGTCAGCGTCGATTTGATCCGAAGTATCGAGAACGGCCGGGTCGCCAGTCCGGGACTCTTCTCTGTTGCGTCCATTGCTGCCGCTCTCGGCGTCGCGGTCGATGACCTAGTGCCCGAGGTCAGTAGATGAGCTTTTATGGGGGCATTGATAGGGGAGAGCTTCGATTTTTCGAGGGGATTGACGGCGAGGGCCGAACGTACTGGTCGGGATGCGCCTGGCAGCTCGGGACCGCCCGATTCTGGGAGGTCCTCGCTGAGGACACGTGCAATGCAGGGTCGTACCGACTCGGTGCGACCCTCCGCGAGGAGTTGGCGGCCTGCATCGTCGGGGGTTTTGGGGCCACTTGGAATCATGTGCAGCCTTTCATCGACCGGCTTCGCTCCGAAGGGCTGTTGGTGGATGGACGCGCGACCACTCAGGACGATATATACAGAGCGCTCGTCGAGCCTGTGGTAGTCGACGGCAGGGCAGTGCGATACCGCTTCCCGGCTCAGCGCTCGGAGCGGCTTGCGAACGCGTTCTCTGCGATCGATGGAGTGGATGTCGAACGGATGAGTGATCTTCAGCTGCGAAACTTCTTGCTCACCGTGCGGGGAGTTGGGCTAAAGACCGCGAGTTGGGTGGTTCGGAATCTTCGCGCGAGCGACCAAGTTGCGATCATCGACGTTCACATTGCCAGAGCCGGCGTAGTAGCGGGCGTCTTCGACGCGGAATGGCGAGTGGCGCGTGACTACCTCCGGTTCGAGCGCGCATTCCTCGCGTGGAGCCAACACGCGCGAGTTGAAGCGCCGAAGCTTGATGCGACGATTTGGGCCGTGCTGTCCGGACGCAACAGCTCGTCCCAAGACATACTTGGCGTTGAGACGTTCTCGAGCAATGAACTCCTACCTGTTTGGCCGGTGCTGGACGAGGCAGGGTGACTTGCGAGAGGCTTGTCTAGCAATCATGGAAGTTAGGGGAATCAGTGAGTGGCAGCGACTCGAGTGTGACGCGGTCCATCGGTGGGGGGCCCGCCGGGCCCGACGACTGTGCGATTTCCTTCGAAACGACCCTCGCGTCGCCGGATCCGGATGTAGTGGCAACTATCACTCAAGGTGAGGTGCTGGACCTGGAGAGCGTCGACTCTCCTATCCGTGGCGTGCTCGCGTACGTAATCGGTGGCCCGCAAGTCGGAGCGATCACACAACAGATCCTGGCACTTCGTCGCTGCATCGAGCGTGGAGTGCAGTACGAGGCGGAGATCGTGCGAATCGTGGGCGGTTCAGTCACTGTCGTGGTTCGCCCGAGATGATCATTGCGGGCGGGACCTACACCGAGACAGTCATCGAGCCTGACTCGAAGGATCTCATGGGTTCGGGCATGCGGGCAGCAGCGGCTCTTGCTCCGCATGACAACAGCTTGAGGCTGGTGACCGCCGTTGATGATGCGATGGCCGAGGAGGCGGAGCTTGTGTCTGAAGCCCTCGGCGTGCGCAGAACGCTAGTAGAGCGGTCCGAGCCGGTCGGGTTTCGATATATGACTCCGATTAGTTCTCCCCTGATCAATGGCGTGGGAGCAATCGCGTCGGGGGGCGTCAGAGAGGAAGCGGACACCGCGCTATTGTTCGGCTTCGTCGAGCGTGGTGAAGTGCTTACCTCCGTTGATGCGCGCACGGTCGTTCTCGATCCCCAAAAGCCCCGCGACACCGACCGCCTCAACCTTTCCTCGATTCAGTCGGAGCGACTGGTGCTGGTGGCGAATCGATCCGAGACCCGTCAGCTGGCGCGAGGAGAAGGTTCGGTAGCCGCTGCTGCTCGGAAGCTTCTCTCTGACCCGAGACTCGACGCAGTGGTAACTAAGCAGGGAGCGGCGGGAAGTCTCGTTTCGTGGAGATCGGGAACCGAGATCCACCAGCAGACAGTTGGAGCACATCCCACCAACCGCGTTTGGCCGATCGGTAGTGGGGATGCTTTCTCCGCGGGATACGCCTTTGCTTTGCAGCAGGGCGCCGACTACGTCGAGGCGGCCAGGGTTGGATCGCGAAGCGCCGCCCACTGGTGCAGCACCCGCCAGCCTAGTCTCCCGGTGGCGGTCCTCGCGGGTGAAGACGTCAGCGATGCGTTGCGGCCGCGCCGAGCGAGAGTGTATGTCGCGGGGCCATTCTTCACTACTGGAGAACGTTGGCTCGTCGAAACGGTAAGAGATCAGCTCGACAGTTTGGGCGTGATTCCGTGGTCGCCTGTACATGAGGTTGGCCACGGTGAGAACATCGCTCACGCCGATCTCGCGGGCCTGCGAAGCAGTGATGCCGTACTCGCGTTACTTGACCACTCAGACTCGGGAACCATCTTCGAGGTCGGCTGGGCCGTCGCGGCTCAGATACCAGTCGTTGGTTTCGGCAGAGTTGTTGAGAAAGAGGGCATGAAGATGCTCGGCGGATCGAGTGTTGAGCTTCATCGAGACCTCGCGACCGCCTGCTACCGCGCTGCTTGGGCAGCCATGGGTCTGTCTATAGAGCCCGGCTGGATGACAACGTGAGCTCACCCCGATCCCTGCTCCTCCTGTCGGGAGGGATCGATAGTACGTCGCTCGCATATTGGCGTAAGCCCGACTATTCGCTCTTCATTGATTACGGTCAGCGCGCGGCTGTCGCCGAACGGCGCGCTGCGACCGCGGTCGCGAACGAGCTAGGCGTCGTCTTCGACAGTATGCAAATCAACCTAGCTGCGGCGGCGGGAGGTTTGATGGCAGGCGGGAGCGTGATGGAGGGTGCGCCGAGTCCTGAATGGTGGCCTTTTCGCAATCAGCTCCTCATCTCGATCGCCGCGGCCTGGGCCTGCCGCAATACGAACGTCCTAGAGGACCCGGGAACGGTCTCGATACAGCTCGGGATTGTACGCGGAGACGGTGAGCGTCACGTCGATGGATCTGCGCGTTTCGTTTCGGCGATATCTGCTCTTCAAGAGTTGCAGGAGGGACGGATCAGCGTGGAAGCACCCGCTCTGGATCTCAGCACCGAGGATTTGGTGAAGCGGAGCGCAATTCCCGATGCGCTCCTCGCATGGACACACTCATGTCACGTGGCGTCGTTTCCCTGTATGGAATGTCCTGGGTGCTTCAAGCGGGAGCGCGTGCTCCACGATCTGGGGCGTCTGCAGTGAATCTGGAATCGACCGCTATCTGGATACAAGAGGCAAAGCGTGCGGAACAGCTGCGGCCCGTCCCCCACCCGCGTGAGCAGCGAGTAGTTGATCGTTCGGACCACTGGCTGATGCAGCTCCCAATGGAGGGAGGAGCTGCCTCAGCCGGCGTCGATCACACGGCATCGCTCGCGAGCGTGTATCTGCAAGCCCGGGAGAGCTGCTCCCCGCAGAAAGCTAGTTCACAAGAGCAGGCGTTCGCGATGCTTGCAGCTATGAGCTGGTCTCGAGATGAGGCGCGCGACGATGCGGGGAGAGCCTGGAGTTCACGTCTCGCCCCGTCAGCTGGCGGCACGCACTGCATCGAGCCCATGCTTTGGTGGGGTGAGAGCTGGTACGTTGCGAGCTCTGGCATTGTCCATCAGGTTCGCCTCTCCGGTGCGCTCTCGGAGCAGCTGGTGGGTTCTGTACGCGAAGCGGTTTATGAGACTGAAGTGACTGCTGCCTTGTTTGCTGTCGCGGATCCGCGACTCCTCGAGCAGCGATATCCGGGAGCAACAAGCCTAATGTGGCGCGATGCAGGAGCGTTTCTCGTAGTGAGCAGCTTGGTGGCACAAGCCATTCGATGCCAAGGTCGCATTGCTGGTATCGGCTGCCTCCTCGATGAGCGGACGGGCGCGATGGCAGTCGGCGCATTCTGGTTTGGGGGAGCGTCTGTTGAGTGACGAGATTGGCGTTTCGGTCACGAACAGTGATGGAGACACCTACCCATTGACGAGGCAGATGGTGGTACTAGCCGCTGAGTCGCAGGAGCCACTCCCGGCTCAACTGGCCGGTGGTGTCTCAATTGGAGACAAACAGTACGAGCCGCTCGCACTAGTTGAAGCTGCAGGAGGCATTCCGCCCGGATCGATCTCGAGGTCTTCTGCGATCGCGGCACTGCGCGGGCTCGCGATGGTTCCTGCAGTTGCGCAGCCCCCGGAACCCGCAAGGGTGGCGCCTGTTCCGCCACCACTCCGATCCCAGCTTGCCCGGCATGTAGGGGAGTGGGTCGCAACTCGTGACGGGACTTTCCTGGCTTCCCACATCGATCTTCGTGCCCTCATTGAGCAGATCGAGGGTGACGCAGCGATCCAGTACATCCCGACGCGTGGCGCCTCGTGAAGTTGCCGTTTACCTGGATCTACCCAGGTGTCGCTGAACGCCCGTTCGTACCCTTCCGCGTCGAGGGCATTCCCCCGGGGATTAACTTGATGGCTCTAGTCGATAGTGGTGCGATGAAGACGATGCTCGACGCACGTATCGCGGACGCCGCCGGCATCCCTCTGCCGACGCAGGTTAGCCAGCGGGTGGTCATTGGAGGTCTGCAACACGACACCTTCTCCGCGCGAGTACCGATTGTTGTCGGGCAGCACAAGTGGGAATCGGATGTGTTGTTCGCGCAGGGATGGAACGCGCCTCACCAAATCTTTGGGTTGAGCGATCTTTTCGAGCTATTTCGGGTGCATGTCGACGCCGAGGATAAGACCACAACGATCTCCCCGAAACGAATGAGCCCGCGGATCTCTCGAGTTCGTAAGTGAAGGATCGGCCGTCGTGTCGCGCATAGTGAGGCTGGCTCCACCGCCTCATCTGTGTGCCTCAAGGCCGATCGAGTCGCCGCATCAATCGCGGAGCATGTGTGACGCAGGCCCTCAGGTAAGCCATCGCTGGCCAACGCCCACTCCTTCGATTCCGAGTTGTGCTGGGACCTCGATCCATGGTGGTTGGGTCCGGAAAGTGAAATCGGCGGCATCCGCGGCGGACTCGCTGGCAGGGTAGCCAGGTGTCCACGCGCGAATGCCGCCATAGGTGGGGAGGGGATGCTCAGCAGGATGGCTCCGAGGCTAGTTCGCCCTCGGTCCTGACCACCCGAAGCTTGAGGCCCGTCTCGCCCAGTTCCTGCACCATGCAGGCCCATACCAGCGCCTCGACGTAGCTCGGATGCAGACTCGGCTCGCTACGCCACTCGTCTTCCTCTGTGCGTCGCGCCTCGACAGCGAATTCGCCCGGGTCGAGCAGGAGCTCGGCGATCGAGGCGGGGACGTCAGTGAGGTCACCGTCATCGTCGGGGACACCTACCAGCACGACATCACCGAGGAGTCGGGCTCTGCCGTGCGCGCGAGGCTCGTGGAACCACCAGAAGAACGTCGCCCGCCGATTGAACGGCAGACCTTCGGCGATGCCGTTCTCGTTTACAACGAGCGTCACGCCGATGTTGGGCAGATCGACTTGTTCGATCCAGCCGCCGGCCTCTGCCCGGTAGTTCTCAAGCTTCCGAAAGTCTTTCGGCTCGATGGGTTCGCTGTCTTTCGCGGGGATCACGATGGCCTGCGCCATGGTCCTTCCTCCTTTGCGTAAGCGACCGAGATCAGGGCTGTTCTCTTCAAGTCGCAGCACGCAGACGAACTGGCACTGCGAGCAGGAGGGGTATTGGGTGGTCGGCCAGGAGAGAGCACGCATGCTCTCGATCCCGAACCGACCACCCGGACGAGGTGAGCCGTCACCCGGCTGACGGCTTCGACGTGCGCTGCGTCTTCGGTGCCGGGGTGGCGTCAAAGATGGCCGCGATGGCGTCGCGTTTGCCCGCTGCCTCGCGCTCGATCTCGTCACGCACGTCCTGCGCGCGACGTTGAATGGCTGGGTCAGCCTTGGTCTTGTCGATCCAGGCTTCGATGGCGAGGCGGACTTCGTCGGTGACGGTCCGATCGTTGAGCTGGGCGATGATGTCCAGCTGGGTGCGGGTGGACTCGTTGAGTCTGACCGCGAGGGGTTTGATCGGGCCGTAGCCGAGTCCGTTGGCAGACGGCGGCGAGGCGGGCGTGGTGGGTGCGTTGGACTCGCTCATGGTGGGCGGGTCACCTCCTTGACGGGTGCGGCCGAGAACTCGGTTGGTTCTCTACGAGACCGCAGACCGGCAACGAGGACGCGCTCTGCTCGCTCCCCCTTAGTGAACGACACCCCACACGGGGAGGCAACCGTCCGATCGGCGGCGCAGATGTTCCGCCGCGGCAACGGCACCCCCGCTCGACCGACAGGGCGCATCGCAGGAGCGTCGCCGTCGTACTCGATGGATAGCATCTGGGGCATGGACAAGCGCTACCAGGTCTTTGTCAGCTCGACATTCAGCGATCTCGTGGAGGAGCGCCGCGAGGTCATGCAGGCGCTACTCGAGATGGACTGCATGCCGGCGGGCATGGAACTCTTCCCAGCGAGCAACGACGACCAGTGGACGCTCATCAAGGGTGTTATCGAGCAGAGCGACTACTACCTTGTGATCCTCGGCGGTCGGTACGGATCGACCACAGAGGAGGGCATCAGTTACACCGAGAAGGAGTACGACTACGCCGTCGAGCTTGGTATCCCCGTTATGGGGTTTGTTATCTCCGATCCGGATTCAGTTGCGGTCGGCAAGACCGACAAGAGCGATGCGGCCGCAGCGAAGCTTGGCGAGTTTCGCGCCAAGGTTCAGACTCGGATGACGAAGGATTGGAAGAACGCGGAGGATCTCGGGTCGAAGGTGACTCGGGGCCTGGTGCATCTGATCAAGAACAACCCGCGCCCGGGCTGGGTGCGCGGCGATCAGGCCATGACACCAGAAACGAGAGTCAAGATTGCAGAGCTCGAAGCGACGATCGCGAAACACGAGAAGCAGGAGGCCGAGCAAGGCTCAGCGAATGCGGCTCAAATTGACGAGAGTTTTGCTCACGGGCAGGAGACCGTTGAACTTTCGCTCGTGCACAAGGGCTACAGCACGACCCACGGAAACTTTGAGGAGCTCGGCGATCTCGCCTACACCTGGGACGAGATTATCGAAGTTCTCGGCCCATTCATGATCGAGGAAGCCCCCGAGCCATCGCTCCGCCGCACGTTCAACAACCACCTGCTGAGCGACATACAGCAGGATCCCGAGGGATGGACGAGCGACGTGTTTCACGAGTCCGCGGAGATTTCAGACAAGGCGTGGGGATCGATCATCGTTCAGTTGCGCGCACTTCGCCTAATCACGACGGGCACGAAGAAGCGGACGGTGAGCGACAGGGCGGTGTACTGGAAACTCACACCTGCGGGTGACGACTACTTGGTCGCACTTCGAGCAGTGCCCAGCACTCGGAGTCAACCTGAGTAGGCGCCCAGGCTGCTCACATGTGCTGAACGAGGCCGCGGCAGGTGGCGTCGAATGTCGCGATATCCACCGCTCGTTACGATCAGTTGCGCGGCGAGCTAACCAGGACGAACCCGTCTCCGGCCGCTATTGCGCCGGTGATGTCCGGGATGGGAACCGGTGCGTTGTCGGCTGCTGGGCTAAGCGACGCTGGGTACGTGGCCGCTCCGGTACCCCACACCCACGCTCGCCCGTCGGAGGTTGTGGCCACGGTCCCTCCCGCGTACCCCGTGTCGGCAGACGTGATCTTGGACAGCCCCGGCACGGTCACGGGGCCAACCCCGTCTCCCAGAACACCAAGCCCGCCGTGTGCATTGTTTCCTTTGGCGACGACAGTTCCGTTACCGAGATTGAAATATCTGTTCTCCCAGGTCGAGACGGTGGACTCTGCGCCGGTGACTCCCTGCTCGTAGTCGCCTGTTGCGAAGCTCCATACTCTGCCGTCCGAGAGGACTGCGTTCGCCCCGCTAATGGAGACCACGTCTTCAAGCTCAGAGTTGCCTAGCTGGGTGAACGAGATGCATGCGTCTGGATCGGTACCGTCCAAGTAGCCCGCTATGGTGCGACTTCTCTGGCATCCCCATACCCATACCGAGCCATCGCTGCCCAGTACAGTGTTGGACGCGAGCTGTGCCGCTTTGGGGAGACCGCTGAGCAACACCCCGTCAGTACCACCGCGCTCACCCGTGGCGCCGCCATCAGCGAACTGGCCTTCGTTGCCAAAGAAGTAGACAGCACCCGACCTCGTCAGAATCTGGAAGCTGCCTGTCGTGAACCCGGGGACGATCTTAACCGCGTCCGCCACCTCTCCGATTTGCATCGGCGCGCTAACGAGGCCGAACCCGTTCTCGAGGTCGCCCCACCACCACGCCGTCCCGTCCGCTCGGACGACTCCGATGGCGTCAGCAGCCGCCGCTGCGCTAACGACGTCATCCATGCCGGGAACCGGCACTGGTGCTGGCGCAGTGCTCACCCCCACCGGTGCGAGGATCCCCGGCGTGCTTCCCCAAACGTACACCTGCCCCGACAACGGAGCTTGAGCTTCTTCTGCGGGTTCTTCAGTGACTGACGGTGACGAGCTCGACGATCTGGCGGGCGCAGCTGCGCCGCCGTCACTCGCGGAGGGTGCGCAGGCCGCCAAGGCGCACCCAGCGAGCGCAACAGTGACCACAACCATGAGTGATTTTGAAACAAGCGTCCGTACGTCGTTTCGGTACATCGCCTTTGTCCTGTTCGCTACGTCACCGCGTCTCGGCGATAGTGCCCCCTGAGCGCACAACGCCTGATAATTGTTCTGATCCGCCCCGCCGCGCATTGCTCAAGAGATGGGACTCTGGATGCGGAGGTCGACCGCACCGTTGCCGTTCGTGATTGCGGCGCCGTACCCGCTCGGCAGGTCGTACCCACAGAAATATGTGCCGCTGGGTCCATTCGAGAGATCCATGCCCTCGCGACAGGTCCCGACTGCGCCGGCGCTATCGAGTTGCGCCTTCCAGGCGACCGCTGCCTGATATCCAGCTTCGAGGTCGGTGAAGTGCACCCACCAGGTGTCCTTGATACCCGAGTCCGGGATCGCTTGGTGACAGATCGCTTCAACCGCCGCCGTCGGCACTGGCGCCGCCGACGACCACTCCGGCGGATAGTCGCTCAGCACCTCATCAATCACAGCGGGGTTCGTGTTCACCTGCGTCGCGTTGCCCGATGGGTCGTAGCAGATCCTCCAGATGCGGTCCTGCTCGCTCTCCTCGACGGGTGCAGCGGCGGGTGCCGTTTCCTCTGTCGACGGCTGACTTGACGACTCCGCGCTGATCGGGGTGTCCATGCTTGAAGCCGTGTCGGCGCTGGCACAGCCCGCGAACGCCACGGCGGTCACCGAAGCAAGAAGCGCCAGCCCTACGGCGCGCGGCGCCATGGCGGTTTTCTGAGCGGGAATCCCAGGAGCAGAGGCGCGAGGAATGGACGAAATGACAGCGAGAAAGAGTGGCAGGCTGCGGCGCGGTCGGGTCATGACAGGGGTCCCCTTTTGTGAGGTAGTTAGGGAGGCAGGATGGTTGGTGATACTCATAAGTAGCACACCCGGAGGCTCCATTGCGACTTATAAGTATGTAGACCGATAGGTAGCGCGCTGGTGCGCTGGAGGGATGGAAGGCGAGCTACAGCGCAGACTCGGGCAAAACCTCCGCGCCCATCGCAAGGCGCTGGGCCTGAGCCAAGAAGAGTTCGCCGAACGTCTCGGCTATCACCGCACCTACATCGGCGGGATCGAGCAGGGGCTACGCAATCTCAGCCTGCGCTCTGTCGAACGATTAGCGGCAGATCTCGACATCGACCCGCTGGAGCTCCTTCGGGATTCGCCCCCGAGCTGACTCGATTCTGGATCGGGGGAGGGTGAACTCGTTTGGAGTCTGGCGAGCACGTCGGACTCTCGAGTCGATGGGCCGTGAGTCGCCGTGTTCTGAGGTAGACGCTGCCTGTTGAGGTTCAATCAACACGGGCGAGCAGTCGACCGAGCTCAAGGTAGATCCTTCGCGCGCTCTCGAGAGTAATCTCCATCCACTGACGCTCGCCCTCAATGATGATCCAGGTGTCAGCGGGTTCGTCCGCTCGTCGCTGCGCCAGTACCGTGAACTCCGCAACTTCTGCATGACGCTCGATCGTCCCACCAGTCACTTGGCTGATTCGGGCTGCAACGGCGGGCACAACAACAGGAGCGCTGGTGTGGTGCCCATCCCATTCTTCATCAGCATGGTCATGCTGTGTGGCGCACCAGACTGGACAGGCGCTAATCGGTTGAGTACGCGGGTCATGCATCGCTCGCCACCATCCCATTCAGTCGCGGCCGTTCTCCAGCCTTGTCCGCGCACAATCACCTTCGCAGCGGACCGCCCACGGGTGAAGCCTGCCTGCAGAACTCTTGCATGTCAAGAATCTGCAGGTATGCTTTCTCCCATGAGTAGCGACCATCCCGATCCCCGCGTGAGGCTCCTGTGGGAGATCGCACACAACGACGACTTCGGCCTCGCAGTGAACCCTTGTCAGAGGGACGTCCGCGAGTTGTTTCCAGGGGCGACCTATCCCGATCTTCTCAGCCTCCTCCGCGAGGCAGGCGCGCTCACGCCTGACGATGCTCACGTCCGCGCCGGCCTCAATGCTCTTGGTATAACTGGAAGCTGGGACGAAGGCCGGCCAGATTGGCCGACAGTGTTCGCGACCTTGGGCGAGCGCAGGGACCGCTACCTTCCGTTCGCGGACATCTCACTGCGCACACTCGTCAATTACGAGAGCCAGGGTTACGAGAAGCTTGTGCGCAACTACGAGATCCTCGTTCAAGCCCGCCGGGGGTCGGACCTGGAGCAGCGTGTGGAGACTCTCGAGGCGCTCGTTCGCCACCTCCTGCACAAAACGGGCTCCGAGGGCAACAAACTCACGGTCAATACACTGTTCGGCCCCACGGAAATCGAAAGCTCGCTGGTCCAAGACTTCCTCAGGTCACCGCGAGGGCACCTCCCAATCTGACCTTGATCGCGGAGCCATTGAACTACCCGCAACGTTGGATCATGAAACTTCAATATGCGGCATTTGAAAGAGGAGGCGAGGCTCTCAAATTAACAACTTGACAAATAGAACCACTGAGTTCCATCTATGCAACGTTCATTACGAACAAGTACTCATCCAAAACACTGAATCCAAAAGGAGAAATGCATGTGTAAGCACAACACGCGGGGAAGCGGCGATTGCATGTCGTGCGTCGAGATCAAAATGTCACGACGCACTCAACAGCTCCAACAGCGATCCCGTTCGGCGAACGAGGGAACCATGTATCAGCGGGGGCTGAACCACGAAGCGCCGAACGGCATGAGCGTGAACGGCCAGCGCGGGGCTTATGGCACGGTCGGCGCCGAGGAGCACATCACGCTCTATGGCGACGATTGGCGCCGCTCATGGAACAACCCTGGCAGAGATCGCGATCACACCACAAACCATAGGACCGGCGAAATAACTCAGAATCCTTGACACAAATAGTGGAGCTCGACTCAATCCTCGAGCTCCACTATTTTGTAGCTTGATGTATAATAAGATGCGCTGGGGTGAAGCGACGTTGAATCGTCGCCGTAGACGTACATGAAAGTCATCGGGTAATCGAATATTCGAGCCGATGAACGCAGGCATGATGGGTTTGAGTCCCATCCATCCCAGCGCTTTGAATCTGAATGTTTCACCACCCATAATTTTCCGTTGTGCCCAAGGTCACCCAGTGATCGAGCAGCCATCTTCTTGTTTCTGCATAGTCGCGTGTCCTGTGATCATCTTTCTCACGGATGCGGCCGAGATGATATTTGCATTTCGCACATATGGCGTCTCAATGCAGGTTGAAGGCGTTCCCACTGCGTGTATTTATGCCATCATGAGCGGCCAGGATCTTTTTGGCCAGGAAGTACACGATTGAGTCGTACTTCGTTACCGCCACATCGTCACCGTCGCACCCGACTCGCGCTCCGTCACAAACGACGACCCGAGCCCAGGTGACTTGAGGTTCGCACTGATCACCCAGACGGGCCAGATCGGCATGATCCAGAAAACGTGTGCTTCGAACTCATCCTCCTGCGGCTCTTCGGTGGTGGGCCGAAGGGGGATGCTGTCAAACCGTTCCTTGGCGCTGACGAAGTGTTCTCCCTTCTTGGAGTCGTGGAGTTCGAACTCCCGCTCGATCTGCTGCCCGTTGATGTAGACGTGTGGTCGTCGCCACTGTGCGCTTTTCGGAATGTCGAGAAGCAGTCCCATGGTGACGAGTCCATCCACTTCGGAGACGGCGAGCTTTGCCCAGGGGCGGTCGAGCGCCGCTCCGTCACGCAAGATCGCACTTAGCTTCGACGCGCCCCGGTCGCTGCGGCGAAGGCCCGTTCGGCGGTCGACGAAGTGCGTGCGCTCGTATGCCTCGAGCCGCTGATTCAGGTTCTGGCCGTCGAGCCCGATGCCGCAGGTTTCGAAGTACGCGCGAACATCGCTACCGGCTTCAGAGCCGTGCTGCGCGTAGGCATCCATGAGGACGGACAGCGCGCGTTCCGTGCTGCCCCGACCGATGACATCGGTCAAGGTATAGGCGTCTGCAATCTGCTCGAGTGAAAGCGGCGCTGGCTTCGTGCGAAGCGCCCGAAGCTCAGCCTCGATCTCTCTCCGTAGCGGATCATCTTTCACGAACTCATCGTGTCAGTTTCGTGTCAGTGACGACATCGTCGTCGTCTCCGAGCCTGGTTATGCGGCATTCGCCGCCCATATCACCAGGAAGGAACACGCGAAATGTTGAACTCATCGAAGGAGCTGTCACCGCTCGGTGGCAGTACATCGTCCGGGCTGTCGCAGCTGAGCCTCGGCGTGCAGCGTCAGACCCGTCGGGAGGTCGAGCGGGTGCAGGCTCGAGCGATCGTCGCGAAGCTGACCGAGGACGGGCGGGCGTTCCTGACCCACACCGCCCTTGAGCACGTTGGCGCGCTGACAGCGCTGGAGCAGCACCTCATCACGGTCGCGCCGCTCGGCGAAGCCCGGTATCGGGAGATCGTTGACAGTTACACGCTGGCGGCTGCTGCGGCGATCAGGCGGTGGTCGTGATGCCCGATGTGTGGAACGTGGTGTCGCAGATCATCGGCGGAGTCGTCGTGGGAACAGTGCTCGGCGTGCTGTTGAGCTGGGCGCTAGGCGTCCTCGACGACTGGCTCGAGAGTCGCGAGCAGCGAAAACAGGCCGCCATCGAAGCTGAACTAGACCGGACGCAGGCCGAACGTCGTCGCACCATCCTCGACCTGTCCGCCGCGCTCGGTGCCGAAGCACACGAAGCCCGCAAGGCACTCATTCGAGAGTCCTTCCTCGCTCGCGGCGAGATCCCGAAGGTCTAGACCCACGATGCCCGGGGCGGCGAACGCCAGGCACGTTCCTGGGCTGCGCCGCACCGGGGCTCTCGCCCGGTGCGTCCCGATCGGACGGTTGGCGATTTCTACCTCATGCCTCATACGTGATGGGGCAGCCGCCGGAACCATGCATCCGCGACCGGCGCATTCAAGACCGCTGCAGGAAGGAGGGTTCCATGCACACCACCAACATCAACACTGATCATCCCGAAGAGCCCGAGGAGCCGGGCGGGGACGCCCCACCGCGGTGCCTGCGCCGCTACCGGACGATCGTCGCCGACCCGCCCTGGCCGACCGGGCAGCAAGGGAAGCTCGGCGCGGGCACCCACTACGACCTCATGAGCCTGGAGCGCATCAGGCAGATGCCTGTTGCAGATCTCGCCGAGGACAACGCCCACCTTTACCTCTGGTGCTACCCCGCGACACGGTACGTGGCCGAAGACGTGATGCGGGCATGGGGATTCGAGTACAAGGACGAGTTCGTCTGGGGCAAAGACCAGATGGGCCTCGGCCAGTACTTCCGCCACGCCCACGAAACGCTCCTACTGGGCGTCCGCGGCAAGCTCCCGGTGCAGTTCCGGGGCCAGCGCAGCTTCACGATGCTGCCTCGCCAGTCTCACAGCCACAAGCCCGAAGAGATTCTGACCGCCTTGATCCCGCGACTAAGCCCCGGGCCGTACCTCGAGCTCTTCGCCCGTCGCCCCACGCACGGCTGGGACGTCTGGGGCAACGAGGTCGAGTCCGATATCTGCATCCCCGGCTATCCCGTGCCCAGCGACAACCTTCCCCCGCGTGATCTCGATCCGCGTCAGGAGGGCCACCGTGTCTGATCTCATCCAACTTGCTCTCATCCCATCGGAGGTGCCCGATGTCCTCATCCGAGAAGACCGTGCTCGGTCGGTTCGTGTCGGCCTGCGCCATGATTGCGGTCGCCGCGTTCCTGTTGTGGTTGGCGGTCTACCTGATCCAGCAAATCTGGATCTGGCTACTCATCGCCATCGTCCTCGCCACCGTCGTCATCGTCATCGCCATGGTTGTTCGGTTTCGACGCGACCGCTGGTTCAGGTAGGAGACCGGTCATGAGCGGCCCCACGAGACGTGGACGCGGGCGGCCGAAGCGGCAGTACCGCATCCGGGTGCGCGGGGAGCGGCGTGAGCACCCCGATTACGACAAGCTCGCCCGCGCGCTCCTTGAGCACGCCGCCATCGAGGACCGTGCGCGCCGCGAGAAGAAAGCGCCGCTGAGGTCGGGGCGCGACGACGAGCCCGCCGAGCCGGCCGTCGAACCGAATGGAGGTGGCTCATGACCATGTGGCGTGAACTGCACTTCCAGCCTCCGGTCGATGAGCAGCAACTCCTCGGATACCTCCGAGCACTCGCCGCCGACCCAGCCCGCGGTGGTCTCATCTGGGAGGCCCGGACCGAAGCTGGAAAGACTCGGCATCTCCTCGGTGGCAACGACACGGACCTTTCCGCCGCGGTTTCGACGCTGCGTCGCCTCATCCCCGGCACCACCGCGACCGCCCCCGCGGAGCCGCGGACGCCCGTGGAGCGAGCAGGGCGGATCCGCATGAGTGGTCGTCACCTCGCGCTCTCAGTCGATGACCACGGGCAGAGTCTGCGCGCCGTGCTCGCCGCGCTCTCCGGGGCGACCGGCAAGGACGACGTCCTCGTGCTCCAGGTGGTTCTGGGGCGTGCTCTGGCTCCCGAGCTCCTGCCCGCTGGCGCTCCCGATCCGGGCGTCTCTGTCGCCGGGTTGCTGCTGCGCGGAGCGCCGCCCGCCTCGTCGGGGCATCGATCACGGATGCAGGACAAGCTATCCCAGTACCGGTTCCGCGCCGTCGTCCGAATCGGGGTAACCAGCCCGTCACCAGTGCGGCGGCGTCTGCTCGTCCATGGCCTGCTCGCCGCGATCCGGACGCTGCAGACCAGCGGCGTCAAGATCTCGCTCACGACGAAGAACCCGGCCAACCTCGACGCCGGAACCGTGCCGCTGCGCCAGCCCCTCGCCTTGACGGCCGAAGAGCTCCTCCCGCTGCTGGCGTGGCCGATCCAAGACGGCGACCTTCCCGGACTGCCCAACCGACACCCCAAGCTTCTCCCCCCACCCTCGACCTATACAGCACCGAAGAAGCGGGTCTTCGCGACCTCTACTGCGCCGGGCAGCCAAGCAGCGATCGGCATCCGGATCGAAGACGCCCTCCGGCACACCCACATCTACGGACCGACTGGAGCGGGCAAGAGCACGCTGATGCTCCACCTGATCAAGGCCGACATTGACGCTGGCGCGTCGGTGGTCGTCATCGACCCCAAGCGAGACCTTGCGATGGACACGCTCTCTCTGATTCCGGAGCGTCGGATGGGTGAGGTTGCGATCATCGACCCGTCACTGGATCGCTCAGCCGGGATCAATCCGTTCGCTGCCCTCAGTGGTCCCGATTCCGATGAGCGTCGGGCGCTGGTGGCGGAGATCATGCTCGACGTGTTCCGCGGCCTGTTCCCGAACGCGTTCGGCCCCCTCACCGCCGACACCCTGCACGCCAGCTTTTTGACCCTGACGTACGCGCCCGACGCGTCACTCGCCGACCTCCCGAAACTCCTCACCGACGACCGCTATCGCCGGTCCGTGCTCGGGAAGGTGCGTAATCGGTCACTGCTCGAGTTCTGGGCGCAGTACGAGCAGAAGAGCCCGGGCCAGCAAGCCAACGCCGTCGGCCCGGTCATGACCCGCCTAAGACAGTTCCTGCTAAGGCCAGGCGTCAGGGCAGTCTTGGAGCAGACCACCCCGGCCTTCCGCCTCGAAGAGCTGTTCACGAAGCGGCGGATCCTGATCGTCAGCCTCAACAAGGGTCTTCTCGGTATCCAGACGGCCAGCCTGCTCGGGTCCCTCGTCGTCGCGCAACTTTGGCAGCTGATCCTGGCCCGCTCCGCCGTCCCGAAGGACACGCGTGCCCCGGTCAGCATCTACATCGACGAGGCGCAGAACTTCCTGCACCTTGGCGATCTCGCTGAAGCTCTCGAACAATCCCGCTCTCTCGGCGCCGCCTGGCATCTCGCTCATCAGCACCGGTCCCAGATGCCGCCCAAGCTCCTGGAGGCGATCGATGCGAACGCGAGGAACAAGATCATCTTCGGCCTCGAGGACGCCGAAGCGAAGACCGCCGCCCGCATAACCGGGCTGGACGCGGAGGACTTCACCCGCCTCCCGCCCTACGAGATCTACACCAGCCTCCAGTCCGGCGGCACCCGCACTGGCTGGTTCTCTGGCCGTGTCCTCCCACCCCCGAAAGCCGTCTCCAGTGTTGACGCGGTGATCGCCGAAGCTCAAGCCCGCTATGGCGCTGCGCCCGCGAAAGTCGAGCCGGAACCCGCCGTGGCCGACGACGTCGGGGACGAGGACGAGCCGATCGGGCGCACGAAACGGAGCCCGAAATGACCGCTCTCGAAGAGGTGATGAGGTGTCGGATCGCCCGACGGTTCACTTACACGGATTCCGCACGAAACGCCCGTCTTCACGGCGATCTCGGATTCGTACGGGAGCCGACTATCCCGCCTCCGGCGGGATCCCTAACGCCGAACAGCGCCGGAGAAGGCGAGGTCAGCGCATGAGCCTGCACCACGCGCCCGACCGTCGCATCAGCGCCAGCGAGCTCACTCGACTACGGGGTGCGCTCTCGAGCAGGGATTGGCACGTGCTCCGGTTCCTCGCCCAGTTTCGCTACGCCAGCACGGGGCAGATCCGACGCCGGTACTTCGTCGACCACACCAGCCAAGACGCCGCGACGCGCGCCACACTCCGCGTCCTCGACCGACTCTTCGAACATCGCCTCATCACCCGACTTGAACGACGGGTCGGGGGTTACCCGCACGGATCGGCCGCGTACATCTGGCACCTCGATGCCGCCGGCGAACGCCTCACCCGCACCAAGGACGCGCCTCGTCGCCGGTACGCCGACCCCGCCTGGCCGTTTCTCGAGCACACTCTGCAGATCACCGAGACCGCCGTCCAGCTTCACGAGCTCGCGGCCAGCAACGACCTGGAGGTCTCCCGGCTCGACGTGGAACCCGACTCCTGGCGGAGCTTCCTCACACCGCAAGGCGGCAAGGCAATCCTCAAGCCCGATCTGTTCGCCACGGTCTCTTCCGCTGACTACGACGATCACTGGTACATCGAGATCGACCGCGGAACCGAGACCCTGCCGGTGCTGCTCACCCAGTGCCGCGCGTACGCCGCGTACCGGCGCACAGGGCGGGCACGGGCCGAGCACGGCGTGTTCCCCCGGGTGCTGTGGGTTCTGCCCACCCAGCGGCGGGTAGCTCGCCTCCAGGCCGCCATCGCCGCAGATCCCGATCTCCCCGAGCGGATCTTCACCTGCGTCACCCCCGAAAAGTTCGCCGCAACTATCCGTAACCAGTCTGACGATGCGTCGTCAGTAGCCACCCCGGGAAAGGAGGAACCATGAGCCCCGAAACACCACCCCCACACGACCATTCACCTGAGGCGCCGCGACCGCGCGGCGATCCCCAGTTCGGCGTAGAGGCCCAAGCCGCCGCCGAGCGCGCCCTCGCACGCCTCAGCGACCCCGACCAGGCGCTCCGGCTCCTGAGCCACCTTCACCAGTCCGGCGCCGGGTTCGCCGCCTACCTAACCTTGCCGGATACCGACCCTGCGGCTGAGAACATCGGTGACCGGTTCGCCGAGAACTACCTCGACGCCTGGGAGCAGTTCGCTGAGCTTCGCCGCGACGTTCTCGAAAGCCTCGGCTGGCTCGACGCCGTCAACAAGGTCAGGACAGAGCAGGGCATCCCCGCCGACCATCTGCGGTGGAATCACGCCGCGGTCGACAAGCAGATCTTCGACACCTACGACACCATCCATCTCGACGGCTGGTGGCACCTCTTCTACAAGTAACCACTCCACGCCCCACCCACGACCCCGAGGAGACGCTTGCTCGCAACTTTTTCCCAGGTCAGCGATGTGAATTCCACAGCACCAAACATCTCGACTTAAGAGGTGAAGAGAGCGTTAATACGAAGGCCAACTCCGCCCCTCGCGGGCAGAAAGGAGGACTTACATGACTCAACAGCGGGCGGCTCATCGCCGCAATTCATTCTCTGGATGGGAGAGCCTGCTGGGTCTCGACGGCTCCGCACCTCCTGCCGTCGGGCAGGGAGCCGAAGGGCAGGCGGTGGTCTACCTCCGCGTGTCGGACCCCAGGCAGATGTTGACTGCCATCGATATCGATGCGGATGGCAACTCGATCGCGACGCAGCGCGAGGCTTGCGTCGTGCGCGCTGAACGCGCCAAGGCCCCGATCGCTCAGGAGTTCATCGAGCCCGGCAACTCGGCCCAGTCGATCGGTAAGCGGCCTGTCTTTCGCGAGATGTTGCGCTACATCGAGCATCATCCCGAGGTCAGCTATGTCGTGATCTACATGCGTTCTCGTGCCTTCCGAAACTTGGCTGACGCCGCTATCACCAAGCGCATCCTTGCGAGCATGGGTGTGAAGCTCATCTCTGCCAAGGAAGATTTCGGTGAGGGCTACATGGCCGATGCCATGGAAGCGGTCACCGACATTATGAACGAAGTCCAGGTCCGCCAGAGCGGAGAAGACATCAAACAGAAGATGCTCCACAAGGCCATGAGCGGCGGCACGACGGGCCGCGCCAAAATCGGCTACCTCAACGTGCGGAAGGACTTCGACGGGCGTCTCGTGAACACCATCGACGTCGATCCTCAACGCGCTCCGTACATCCGATGGGCCTTTGAGCAGTACGCGACGGGGGAGGTGAGTATGTCAATGCTCCGTGAGCGGCTTTCAGAGCAGGGGTTGACGACGAGGCCGACCGCGAAGTGGAAGGAGGGGCCATTGTCTCTCAACCAACTCAGCCTCATTCTCCGTGACCCGTACTACGTCGGAATGGTGACGTACAAAGGGCAGATCTTCGACGGCAGGCATGAAGCGCTCGTCTCGGCCGAGACCTTCGAGCGCGTTCAGGAGGTGCTTGCTGCCCGTCGACGGCCGGTGCAGCGAGACCAGGTGCATGCACACTTCCTGCGTGGCCTGATGTGCTGCGATCGGTGCAACGCGGCGGGGCGCGAACATCGAATGATCTACACCGAAGCGAACAACGGCAATGGTCAGTGCTATGGCTACTACCTGTGTAGGGGGCGCCAAGAGACGACATGCGACCTTCCTCATTTGCCAGTGGGGGACGTAGAGCGTGCTGTTGCGCGCGCAGTGAAGGCGCTCGCACTTGACCCTGAGTTTGTCGTCGAGATGAAGCGGCACGTGCACGAAGCTCTGATCGTGCAGCAGCAGGGGGAGCGCGACGCCCGCACCCGGCTTGCAGCGCAGCTGAAGAAGCTCGAGGTGCAGGAGTCGAATCTGCTCGACATCGCTGCCGATGGGGAGCTCGCTGCGGATGCTGTCAAGGCTCGTCTACGAGCCCTTGCGGTGCAACGACGAGCATTGGTGGACAAGCTCGCAAGATCAGACGAACTGATCCAGCGGCACGCGGACATGGTTCTGACCTACCTTGACCTCCTCGCGCGTCCCTACAGCTTCTATGTCTCGGCATCCGAATCGATCAAGCGACGGATTCTCGAAGCGTTCTTCTCCTGCCTGTGGATCGAGGACGAATCGCATCGAGTGAGCGCTCGCGGACAAGTCCATGAGCCCATTGCCCTTATCCAGGCAGCTGCAGCTGAGTGGGCAGTAACCAAAGCAAAGAGCGCCAGCGAAACCGCTGACGCTCTGGACTCCACCCCGAGCAACCTCTATCTCAAGGCAATTTGTTCGAGTAAGGCGGGTGTGGTGGGCCCGGAGGGGCTCGAACCCTCGACCCGCGGATTAAAAGTCCGATGCTCTACCGACTGAGCTACAGGCCCCAGGGCTACCAGCCTACTTCGTGCGCGGTATCCGCTTTGCGACCCTGCAGTAAAGCGTCTCATGCGCGCTGCATCAAAGCATCATCGCAAGTGATGATATGATGCACGGATGCGGACCACGATCACGCTGACCTCAGCTGCCGAGGAAGCCGTGCGCAAGGTCATGCGTGAGCGTGGCCTCTCTTTCAAGGACGCGGTGAACTCGGCGATCCTCGCTGGTCTGGACCCCGATCCCGTGGACAGCTACGAGACGCCGGTGCACAGGCTCGGCAAGGCAAGCGTCCCGTTGGATCGTGCTCTCGCTATCGCGGCTGAACTGGAAGACGAGGCAATCACTCAGAAGCAAGAGCTGGCGAAGTGAAACTCGTTGACGCAAACGTCCTGCTCTACGCCGTAGACGCGGATGCGCGTCATCACGCACGGGCCAAGACGTGGCTCGATAGCGCACTGAGTTCGAGGGAAACCGTCGCGATTCCGTGGGTCTGCGCATTGGCCTTTGTTCGTCTGGCGACGAGTCGTCGGATCTACGCGAATCCCTTACCGGTCGATGACGCCTTCGACATCCTCAACGGATGGATGAATCGACCTAGCGTCATCAGCCCCGAGCCCGGCGCCGGACACTCCGATCGGATGCGCATGCTTCTCGCCGACGTCGGCACCGGTGGGAATCTGGTCATGGATGCTCACCTTGCTGCCCTCGCCATCGAGAATCGCGCACAGATCGTGACCTTCGACGGTGACTTCGGGAGGTTTCCGGGAGTCGTCTGGGGGCGGCCCGGGGATTGAAGCCCGGGGCCGCTTCCGACCACACAGAAACGACGAGGCCGCCGCATCCGAAGATGACGACGGCCTCGCGTCCCTCCACCCTGGGGGATCGTCAACGGGCGCTCACATGGGAGGCATGAGCACCGTGTCGACGAGGTACACGACAGCGTTGGCGGTCTGAACGCCACCGCAGATGACCATGGAGTCGTTGACCATGAGCTCGTCGCCCGAACCGGTCACCTCCACGTCAGCACCCTGCACCGTGGTGTGGGTGCCGGGAAGGTCCTCAGGCAGGATCTGACCGGGAACGACGTGGTACGTCAGGATCGACGTCAGCAGATCCGAGTCAGTCGACAGCGTGTCGATCGTGGCCTGGTCGATCTTCGCGAACGCGTCATCGACCGGAGCGAAGACGGTGAACTCGCCACCGTTGAGGGTGTCGACGAGGTTCACGTCGGGGTTCAGTCCGCCGCTCACGGCTGCGGTGAGCGTCGTCAGCAGCGGGTTGTTGGATGCCGCGGTAGCAACGGGGTCCATGGCCATGCCATCGACGGAGCCGGCGCCAGAAGGCACGGCCTCGGCGTACTCCATGCAGCCCGGGCCCACGAGGTAGGCGGCGGCATCCATTTCCTCCATGTCGTCCATGGGAGTGGTCTGTTCGGTCATCGGCGTCTCGGCCATCTCGTCGTCCATGTCCCCCGTGCTGGCGGTGGAGCAGGCAGAAAGGGCAAGTGCGGCGACGAACGCCAGCGAGGCGCCAGCTGCGACGCGCGACTTCTTGGTGATCAACATTGTTCCTCCGGTGTTGTCGGAGCCTCGTCAGGGCTCGTGGTCGTCCGCTCGTGGCGGCCTACACAGGGGTCTTCGGAAGCGAGTCGACATCGGATGGGAAATTCATGCGGCATGCTGGACGCATGGTGATCGACGGCATGGACGTGCCAGACGACGGGGCGGGCGCCGTCGATCACGTCGCGGAACTTCTCGAACGAGTCGCGCGCGGCGACCACGAGGCTTTCGCGAGCCTCTACGACATGCTGTCGTCGCGGGTCTTCGGACTCATCCTGCGCGTGGTGGTGGACCGGTCGCAGAGCGAAGAGGTTCTGCAGGAGGTGTTCCTGGAGGTGTGGCAATCCGCCGCGCGCTTCGCTCCGAACAAAGGCCAGGGCAGATCCTGGGTGCTGACGATCGCACACCGCCGAGCCGTCGACCGCGTGCGGGCTTCGCAGGCGAGCGTCGATCGCGACATCCGGGTCGGGTTCCGTGACATCGACGTCGCTCACGATGGCGTCGCCGAGCAGGCGGAACTGCGGATCGAGAGCCGACGAGTAACAGAGGCGCTCACCGCCCTTCCCGAATCACAGCGCGAGGCCCTCACCCTCGCGTATTTCGGGGGTTACAGTCAGAGCGAGATTGCGGCGCTGGTGGGGGCGCCGCTGGGAACAGTGAAGACCCGGATGCGCGACGGCTTGTCGCGCCTGAGAGCAGAAATGGGGGTGGCCTCATGAACGAGCAGGAGTTCGCCGAGCTGTCGGCGGCGTCCGCCCTCGGCGCTCTCGACGCTGAGCAGCAGCAGGCCTTCGACCTCGCTCTCACGATGCATCCGGAATGGCGCGGCATCGCTGAACGCGACCTCGAGACCGCGGCTGCGCTCGCCGACTACGCACCCGAGGTCGACCCGCCCGCAGAGCTTCGCCACCACATCCTCACCCGAATCGCGCTGGCGCCGCAGACGGATGCCGTCCCGATCGGTGCGACACCGGCGCCGAGTACTGGCGCCATCCAGACCCAGTCCCGCACGCGCTGGATGCGCAGCATGTTCGCCCTCGCGGCATCCTTCGTTCTTCTTGTCGCGCTGGGCTTCACCGCCGTCAGCATCAATGACTGGGTCAACCGCCCGCCCGAGGTCGTGGCCCTGCAAGAGGTTCAGTCGGCACCGGATGCGCAGTCCGCGACGGCTCAGATCGAAGGCGGCGGCGAGTCCACTGTTTACTGGGCCGACTCCGTCGGAAAGGCCGTCATCGTCTCGGACGGACTTCCGCAGATCGCTGACGATCAGAGCTATGAACTGTGGTTCGTGAGAGGCGATGAGTCTCCGATCCCGGCCGGCGCGTTCGCAGCGAGCGGGCAGCGAACCGAGACGTGGATCCTCGATGGCGAGATGGAGCCGGGTGACACGATCGCCATCACGATCGAGCCTGCCGGTGGTTCCCCGACGGGCGAGCCCACGTCCGACGCGGTGGTCGCGATCGCGACCTGAGCGGCTCTCGTCGCGACTACCCTGGAGCGGGTGAGTGACGACCCCCGGCCCTACCACAAGCCCGTCCGCAGACCTGCCGAGCTGTTCGACCGGCTGTTTGCTGCCGAGGACCCCGCCGAGGTCTCCCGTGTCGCGCACTCGACGGCGCAGGCGCTGTTGTCACGCGTTCGGGCCAACCCCGACGAGGCCGTCGTTGACAGGCTTATCGCCTTCACCGCCGAGCACGGGATCGACGACATCGCGGAGCTATGGTCGCGCTCACCGGCCAAGACTCTGCCTGGGGCGCTCTGGCGGCTCTACCTCGTGCAGCTGATGATCCATGACGACCCGAGCACAGCGGCTTTGACGTACGAGCGGGGGCGCGCAGCTCTCGACACGGCGGATGCCCTGATCGCCGGGGCGCCCGTTCCGGCAAGCCCCGACGAGCTCGTCACTCTCGTCGACACGATCCTGCGAGGGCTCTTCCGCGGTGACTTTGCGGTAGCTCTCGATCGCGCCGCCGCGTTCTGCCGTGTGCAGGCGGCTGGTGCCACATACCTGGCTGATGACTACGACGCAACCGAGTCAGACCGCAGCGCCGCCTTCACGACCCGCGCGCTGCGCTTGAGTGACTACGCATCCGACCTGAGCGCCTGCGCGGCCCTCTGGCGCCGCGAATCCCTCACCTGATCAAGGGCCGCAGCGCCCGACCTCGCTCCCCGCCTCGGTATCCTGCCCCGGCATCGTGGCGCGAACCCACATCATCGGTCGCGAGCCCGCAGGTTTCGGGCGTCGGATGCTGTGGGCTGGCGCGGAAAGGTGTGGGTTCAGCGCCTCCGTCCCGGTCAGCTGGCCGCAGCCGGTCAGCCCCTGACCTCGGCATCCTGCCCTGGCATCGTGGCGCGAACCCACACCATTGGTCGCGAACCCAGAGGTTTCGGGCGCTGAATGCTGTGGGTTCGCGCGTGAGCGTGTGGGTTCGACACTCGGAGCGTGCGGGTTCAGCGACCTGGGGGTGGGCGCGGGAGGACGGAGTCGCGGCGGACCTGCAGGCCACCCAGACACGAAAGTGCCGGGCCGCAGAACGCCTCTCGGCGCGAGGCCGCTCGTAGCGGCAGAAGATGGAGCCCGGGGTTACTGCGGCCCGGCTATGACAGTCTAACCGCGTCACCGGACTGGGTATTCCCGACGCGTAGGCTTCATCGCATGGCCACGACTTTCGCCCTCATGATCCAGCCTGCTGAGGCGGATGCCGGCCGCACCGACTTCGCTGATACGTTCGCCTCGGTGGATCCCGAAGCCCCCGCGCTGAGCGTCGGCGAGCTGAGCACGCAGCGCGGCGACGGCATCTTCGAGTCGATCGGCGTCGTCGACGGTCACCCTCAAGAAGTCGACGCCCACCTCGACCGGCTCGCCCACTCCGCGCGGATTTGCGATCTTCCGGCGCCGAACCTGGCGCAGTGGCGTGCTGCGATTGCCGCGGTGGCCGCGCACGCCCCGGCGGGAGAGTCGGTCATCAAGCTCATCCTCAGCCGCGGTATCGAGCACGGGCCGACCCCAACCGCGTGGGTCACGCTCGCACCCGCGGCTGACTTCACCGCGGTGCGCACGAACGGCATCCGTGTTGTGACGCTCGACCGCGGCTACGACTCCACGGTCCCGGCGCGCGCGCCCTGGTTGCTTCTGGGGGCCAAGACGCTGTCGTACGCCGTCAATATGGCGGCGCTTCGTGAGGCTCGCCGTCGCGGGGCGGATGACGCGATCTTCGTCACCACCGACGGCTTCGTGCTCGAGGCTCCCACGGCGTCCCTGGTGCTGCGCCGCGGGGACCGGTTCATCACTCCGGCGCCGACCGGCGGCATCCTGCACGGCACGACGCAACTGAGCATGTTCGCCTACCTCGAGGAGCGCGGCTACGAGAGCGGGTACGAGCAGATCACGACCACGTCGCTCGCGACCATCGACGCAGCGTGGCTCGTGTCGAGCGTTCGTCTAGCAGCGCCCATCACCTCGATCGACGGGTCGTCGATCCCGACGGATGCCGCTTTCACGGCCGACCTGAACGCCTATCTGCTCAGCGCCCGCGACTGACGCTCAGCGGCGCGAATCGTTGTGACCGAAACCGAAGAGGGGGCGTAGCCGACAGGCCACACCCCCCCATCCGTTCCCGGTGCTTACCCGAAGCGGCCCGAGACGTAGTCCTCGGTGTCCTTGACCTTCGGGCGGGTGAAGATGGTGGTGGTCTCGTCGTACTCGATGAGCTTGCCCGGCTTGCCGGTGCCGGCGATGTTGAAGAACGCGGTCTTGTCGGACACGCGCGAGGCCTGCTGCATGTTGTGGGTCACGATGACGATCGTGTACTCGCTCTTGAGCTCCTCGATGAGGTCTTCGATCGCGAGGGTGGAGATCGGGTCCAGGGCCGAGCAGGGCTCGTCCATCAGCAGCACGTCCGGTTCGACAGCGATGGCGCGAGCGATGCACAGGCGCTGCTGCTGACCACCCGACAGACCCGATCCGGGGCGGTCGAGGCGGTCCTTGACCTCGTTCCACAGGTTCGCGCCCTGCAGCGACTTCTCGACGAGCGCATCCTGGTCGCCCTTGGACATGCGCTGGTTGTTGAGCTTCACGCCGGCGAGCACGTTCTCGCGGATCGACATCGTCGGGAAGGGGTTGGGGCGCTGGAAGACCATGCCGACCTGGCGACGCACGAGCACGGGGTCGACGCCTGCGCCGTACAGGTTGTCGCCGTCGATCAGCACCTCACCCTCGACACGGGCGCCCGGGATCACTTCATGCATCCGGTTGAGGGTGCGAAGGAAGGTGGACTTGCCGCAGCCCGAGGGGCCGATGAAGGCGGTTACCGAGCGGGGCTCGATCGTGAGCGAGACGCCCTCGACGGCGAGGAAGTTGCCGTAGTAGACGTTGAGGTCGTTGACATCGATGCGCTTGGACACGGATATTCCTTCGGGTTCAGCGACCGGTCTTGGGCGCGAAGAACTTCGCGACAAAGCGGGCGGCGAGGTTGAGCACCATGACGATCAGGATCAGGGTCAGGGCCCCGGCCCACGCGCGCGAAATCGCGGCGTCGGGGTTGGTGCCCTGGTTGGCGTACTGGTTGTAGACGAACACGGGGAGGGTCATCATGTTTCCATCCCAGATGTTCCAGTTCATGCTCTGCGTGTAGCCGGCGGTGAGCAGCAGCGGAGCGGTCTCTCCGATGACGCGGGCGATCGCCAGCATGACACCGGTGGTGATACCGGCGATGGATGTCGGCAGCACGACCTTGACGATCGTGAGCCACTTGGGAACACCGAGCGCGAAAGACGCCTCGCGCAGTTCGTTGGGAACCAGGCGCAGCATCTCTTCGGAGGATCGGACGACGACCGGGATCATGAGCACGCTCAGCGCGATGGCGCCTTCGAAACCTGACGAGTATCCGGCTCCGAAGAAGATGACAAACACGGCGTAGGCGAAAAGACCCGCGACGATCGAGGGGATGCCGGTCATCACGTCGACGAAGAACGTGATCGCTCGAGCGAGCTTGCCGCTGTTGCCGTACTCGACGAGGTAGATCGATGTCATGAGGCCGATCGGCACCGAGATGATCGTCGCGGTGAGCGTGATCATCAGAGTTCCGGCGATGGCATGCAAGGCGCCGCCGCCGTCGCCGATGACGTTGCGCATCGACTGCGTGAAGAAGTCGAGGTCGAACCGGGCAAGACCGTTGACCAGAACCGTGAACAGCAGGGAGATCAGCGGCAGGAGAGCGACGGTGAACGCTGCCGAGACCACCGCGGTGATGAATCGGTCAGTCGCGTTGCGGCGCCCCTCGACGATCGAGGCGACGACGAAGATCAGGATGGCGTACAACACCGCGCCGAGGAAGACAGCGGCGACGATGTTGTAGTTGGCGACGGGCTGGTCGATGTTCAGGAGGAAGAACACTAGGCCCATGACCAGGAGGGAGCCTGCGAGCAGGAGCCAGCTCGTTCCCCGGGGGAGCCGCCCGTTCGAGAAGTTGTTGACGCCAGAACGCGTCGCGGTGGCGGTAGCGGTGGACATCAGTTGGCTCCCGAGAACTCAGCGCGGCGGTTGACGATCCAGCGAGCGATCGCGTTGACGGCGAAGGTGACGACGAACAGAACGAGGCCGGTGGCGATCAGCAGGCTCACGCCGGTGCCATATGCCTCGGGGAACTGCAGGGCGATGTTCGCAGGAATGGTGGTCGGGTTGGTTGCGGTGAGCAACTCGAAGGTCACGACTCTCGATACCGAGAGCACCATCGTGACGGCCATCGTCTCGCCGAGTGCTCGACCGAGTGCGAGCATCGCCGCCGATACCATGCCACCGCGGGCGAAGGGCAGCACTGCCATCTTGATCATTTCCCAGCGGGTGGCGCCCAGGGCGAGAGCCGCCTCTTCATGAAGCACTGGCGTTTGCAGGAAGACTTCGCGGCAGATCGCGGTCATGATCGGCAGCACCATGATCGCGAGCACGAGGGCGGCTGTGAGGATCGTGCGGCCGGTGGCTGACACCTGGCCGCTGAACAGCGGAATCCATCCGAGGTAAGTGTTCAGCCACACATAGAAGGGCTGCACGAACCCGGCGAGCACCAGGCCGCCCCAGAGGCCGAAGACCACCGAGGGCACGGCGGCGAGGAGATCGATGATGTACCCAAGGACGGCTGCCGCCCGGCGCGGTGCGTAGTGCGAGATGAACAGCGCGATCCCGATCGCGAGCGGCGCCGCCATGACGAGGGCCAGGATCGAGGACCAGATCGTGCCGAAGACGAGCGGCCACGTGTACTCGAGAAAGGTCTGACCCTTCAGAAGCGGGTTCTCGTCCGACGGGGTCGTGAAGGCCGGGATGCTCTCGATGACCAAAAAGACTGTGACAGCGGCCAGGACCGCCAGGATGATGATCCCTGCCCCGAGCGCCGTTCCCGAGAAGACGAGGTCCCCCGGGCGTTTCTTGGCGTGGATCTTCGCCGGGGCTTCGGGTCCCGCGTCCGTGGTCGTCGCCATCCGTGTGTCCTTCGTGTCGAGTCCGGGTCAGGCTCAGCGAGAGCTCCGGCCGAGCCGGCTCTCTCGCTCAGCCCGCCCCGTTCAGTACATCGTGAATGTACCGAACGGGGCGGCCGAGAGGGAGTAGATCAGCCGATGAGGGCGATCGCGGCGTTGACCTGCTCGCGCAGCGAGTCCGAGATGGGAGCCGAGCCAGCGTTGTCAGCGGCGGCGTCCTGGCCTTCG
>NZ_DCBW01000046.1:0-183114 GCF_002313585.1 Microbacterium sp. UBA1097
GGCCTGACCTCAGTTCGACGCGGAAGCCTTGGCTATCGGCTGTGTGATGACCGAGAGGGGGCGCGTCTCGTCAAGTCGAAGCCGGAGCCTGCCACCCCGGTGCACTCGCCCCGACCAGACGAGCCAGGTGATGGCTATGGCCGCGGCGATCAGGGACGCGAGGGTTCCTAGCTGGATGGCGGCGCGAGGCCCGAGCTCGTCCGCAACCCAGCCGACGATCGGTGCCCCCACCGGGGTGCCTCCGAGCAGAATGGCGACGTAGATCGCCAGGACGCGCCCGCGCAGGTGAGCGTCAGTCGTTGCCTGGACGTATCCGTTGGCCGTCGAGAGGATCGTGACGACGGTGAATCCGGTGAACACCAGCGTTACGGCATACAGCGCGTACGTCGGCATGACAGACGAGATCGCTGACGCCACCGCGAATCCGAGGACCCCGGCGATCACGACCCGAACCCGCGCGCGGTCGCGCCTGGCGGCAAGCAGGGCGCCCGTGAGCGACCCGATCGCGAGCACGGAATTCAGCAGGCCGAATCCGTCGGCTCCAGCGCCGAACTCGAGAGCCATCGTGGAGGCGTAGATCGGAAAGTTCATGCCGAACGCGCCCAGCAGGAACACGACGATGAAGACCACGATCAGGTCGGGTCGGGTGGCGACATAGCGAAATCCGTCGGAGAGGCGGGAACTACCGTGGGTGACAGCGCGGGGGGTGAGCTCGTGCCGGCGCATCGCGAGCAGGGCGCCGATCGTTGCGAGGAAGGTGAACGCGTTCACGATGAACATCCATCCGGTCCCGACCAGAACGATGAACAGGCCCGCCACTGCGGGTCCGATCATCCGCGCCGCGTTGAAGGATGCCGAGTTCAGCGCCACAGCGTTGCTGGTGTTCTCCTTCGTCACCAAGTCCGAGACGAAGGCCTGGCGCGCCGGATTGTCGAAGGCGGCGACAAGGCCCAGCCCCAGGGCGAACGCATACATGAGGGGGAGCGTCATGGCGCCGGTGAGGATGAGGATGCCGATCGCCGTGGCAAGCAGCAGTGAAACGCCCTGCGTCGCGAGCAGGATGTGGCGTCGCTCGAACCGGTCGGTTGCCCACCCCGTCAGGCCCACGAGCAGGAGGGGCGGCCCGAACTGGAGGGCCATCGTGACCCCGACGGCACCCGCATCACCAGGAGTCAGCTCGGTGAGGACCACCCAGTTCTGGGCTGTCGACTGCATCCAGGCGCCGACGTTCGACACGAGAGCGCCGATGAACCAGACACGGTAATTGAAGATCCCGAGGGACCGGAACATTGTGCTCACTGCGCTGCCAGCCGCTGCAGGATCTCCGCGGCCGCAGCCAGCGTCATCCGCTCTTGTTCGCTGACGTCAGCAAGCACTGTCTCGACCCATGCATCGCGGCGTCGAGTCGTCTCGTCGACAACGGCTCGCCCGGCATCGGTGATCGTGATGACGACCTTGCGACCGTCGCTGTCATCTGCTGACCGCTCGACATATCCGGCATCCTGCAGACAGTTGACCGTTCGGTTCATCGACGGCGGCGAGACCCGCTCGCGCTCCGCGAGCTGGCCGAGCGTGCGCGGTCCGTGCAGGTAAAGGCCCGCGAGAACCGCGAACTGACCATCGCTCATCGAGTCGACCGAGCGCTCCGTGCGCATCCGCCTCGCAAACCGGAAGACGCCTATGCGCAACTGCGAGGCGTCGCCGGCGAGGGGATGCGAATCAGGAAATGATGTGGGTTCGGTCACGGTTTCTTTAGCATAGCTCATTAGTCATGCTAAGGAAATTGCGCGTCCTACTTCCGTGGACCCGGGGCAGCACCGCGCGGCCGGGGATCAGTCAGTCGCGGTCTTCGGTGCGTTCTCGCTGTGGTCGCTCTCGGTCGCCTCTTCCGGACGGCGGGAGGGGAGAGCGAGTGTGGCGACCAGCCCGATGGCCAAGAACCCGGCAGCGGTGAACGCCGCGTAGCGGGTGCCGTCTGAAAAGGCGGTCTTGGCGGCATCCGCGGCAGCCGACGTCGCCGGCGACTGCTCGAGCTGCGCGATGGCACCGCCGGCGCTTTGAACGACTGCCGTCACGATCTGATCGGCCTGGTCGCTGGCCATTCCTTGGTCTTCGAGGTTCGAGGCGAGGATGCCGGCGGTGCTCGTGAATAGGACGGTGCCGAGGATGGCAATGCCCAGCGCCGAACCGATCTGGCGAGCTGTCGACTGGGTCCCTGAGCCCTGGCCGCTTCGCTCGACGGGAACGTCCACCAGAATGACGCCGGTCAGCTGCGCGGTGGCAAGGCCGACCCCGAATCCGTAGATGAACAGGGCGGGGATGACCCAGCCCCACGCGGCATCCGGAGCGATGACCAGCCCGACCCACACCACGCCGATGATCTCGGCGGCAAGACCCACGCGCACGACCCAGACCGCCGGGATACGCGAGCTCGCGCCGGCTGCCGCGCCGCTGGCGACGAACGACCCGCCAGCGAGGGCCAGCAAGATGAGCCCGGTCTGCAGGGCGTCGAACCCGAGAACGAACTGCAGCCAGAGGGGGAGCGAAAGGATGATGCCGAACTCGCCGAGCGAAACGAGCATCGCCGCGATGTTCCCGTTTCGGAAGGTACCGATGCGGAAGAGGCTGAACGAGAGCAGCGAGACCCGACCCGTACGCTCGCGGTGGATGCCCCACGCGATGAAGGCGACGGCGCCGAGGATTGCGATGAGGAACGCGACGGGGACGGGAGAGAGCGCCCACGGCCAGGTCCAGGACCCGATCGTGAAGTCGCCCTCGGTGGCCCACCACCCCAGGGTCCGCCCCTCGATGAGGCCGAAGACAAGTGCGCCGAACGTGATGAACGAGAGCGCGCCGCCCATGATGTCGATCGAGCGGGTGTTCTCATCGCGCGACTCGGCAACCGTCAGCAGCACCCCGATGATGATGAGGATGCCGAGCGGGATGTTGATCCCGAACGCCCATCGCCACGAGAACGCGGTAGTGAGCCATCCGCCCAGCAGCGGCCCGACCGCCGCCATGCCGCCAATTGTCGAACCCCAGACAGCGAACGCGATTCCGCGCTCGCGGCCACGGAAAGTCGCGTTGATCAGCGACAGGGTGGTCGGCAGGATCATCGCACCGCCGATGCCCCGGATCAGCCGCGCAAGGATCAGCAGGTCTCCGGTGGGCGCGAAGGCTGCCGCGATGGACGAGAGCACGAAGATCACGACGCCGAGCAGCATGATGCGGCGGCGGCCGAAGCGGTCTGCCAGTGATCCGAACACGAGTAGGAGCGACGCGAAGACCAGCGTGTAGGCCTCCTGCACCCACTGCACCTGCGTCGAGGTGATCCCGAGATCGTCGACGATCGCCGGAATAGCCACGTTGACGATCGTCGAGTCGACGATGATCAGCGAAACGGCGATGCTGATGAACACGAGGCCGAGCCAGCGACGATTTCGCACGTCGCTAGCTTATCTAGCTAAATACTCGCCGCAAGAGGCATCTCGCATCAGCCTCTGCCCGGCCCGCTAAGCTTCCGGCATGCCCGAGTACACCGACGTGCACGGTGTCGAGATCGTCTACGACCTCGCCACTCCCGTGACCACTCCCCGCGGCGTCATCCATCTCCTCCACGGCGTGGGCGAGCACGCCGGCCGCTATGGCGCGGTGATCGGTGCGCTGACGGATGCTGGGTTCATCGTCTACGCCGACGATCATCGCGGTCACGGCCGCACCGGGATGCGCCAGCACGGCAGCAGCGAGCGCCTCGGTCGCCTCGGCCCCGGCGGCTTGCGTGCGACGATCGACGCGGTCTGGCAGTTGAGCGAGATGGCTAGGGCGGAGCATCCGGATCTTCCCTTCATCCTGCTCGGTCACTCGTGGGGATCCTTCATCGCGCAGATCCTCGTGAACCGTCATTCGGCGGCGATCGATGGACTGATCCTCAGCGGGTCGGCGTTGCGCTGGCCGGGATCGCTGAACTCGGGTGATCTGAACGCGCCGTGGCAGGGCCCGAACGCCAACGGCATGGAATGGCTCTCGACCGATCCGGCAGTTGCCGAAGCGTTCCTCGCCGATCCGCTCACGACCTCGACTCCGCTGGCCAAGCTCTTCGGGCCCGTCGATACGCTCCGACTGCTCGGCAAACCCGGTCGTCATCTCGAGCACGACGTGCCGACCCTCATCATGGTGGGGCGCGAGGACACCGTCGGCGGCCCGCGCAGCAACCATTTGCTGGCGGATGCCTATCGCACGCGTTCGGGGTTCACCGATGTCACCACGCTCGTCTACCCGGGAGCGCGGCACGAGATCTTCAACGAGGCCCAGCAGGCCGAGGTCCGCGCTGACCTCCTGGCGTGGCTCGATGCCCGCTTCCCGGTCCGCGACTGACGGTCCGCGCCTCGGCGCGCAGCTCCTCCTAGGCTGGTGCCATGCACGCTGAGTACAAGGTCCCGGGCGGAAAGCTCGTCGTCGTCGACCTGGATGTCGAAGCCGGGAGCTTGGCGAATGTGCGACTCGCTGGCGATTTCTTCCTCGAGCCCGACGATGCCCTCGGCGCGATCAACGCGGCGGTGTCGGGCCTTCCCTCCGAAGCCGACGTGCCCACGATCGCTGCGGCCGTACGTGCGGCGCTCCCTGACGGTGCACAACTTCTGGGGTTCACGCCCGAGGCCGTGGGCACCGTGGTGCGCCGGGCGCTCGTGACCGCATCCGGCTGGAAAGACTTCTCATGGCAGATCGTCCACGACCGCCCGGTCTCGCCGCGCATGAACCTCGCGCTCGACGAAGTACTCACGACCCGTGTGGGCGACGGGCGACGGATGCCGACCCTGCGCCTGTGGGAATGGAATGAGTCGGCGGTCGTCATCGGATCGTTCCAGTCGTACCGCAATGAGGTGGACCCGGAGGGTGCTCGCCGTCATGGCTACGACGTCGTCAGGCGAATCTCGGGCGGCGGCGCGATGCTCATGGGCGCCGATGCGATCATCACGTACTCGCTCTCGGTTCCCGCGTCGCTGGTGGCGGGCATGACCTTCGCCGACTCCTACGCGTTCCTCGACGACTGGGTTCTGCAGGCGCTGCGCTCGCTGGGAATCGATGCGACGTACCAGCCGCTCAATGACATCGCGAGCCCGGAGGGCAAGATCGGCGGCGCCGCGCAGAAGCGGTTGGCCAATGGTGGTGTGCTGCATCACGCGACCCTCAGCTACGACATGGACGGTGAGGTGCTCACCGACGTGCTCCGCATCGGCCGGGAGAAGCTCAGCGACAAGGGGACGACCTCGGCCGCCAAACGCGTCGACCCGCTGCGGCGGCAGACGGGACTGCCTCGCGAGGCGATCATCCAGGCCTTCGCCGACACATTCACCACGCTCTACGGCGCCGAGGTCGGGCATATCACCGAAGAGGAATACGCCGAAGCAGAGGCTCTCGTCGCGTCGAAGTTCGCCACCGACGCGTGGCTGCATCGGGTTCCGTGACCGTCACGATCCATCACGGCGACAATCTGTCCGTGATGCGCGGACTGCCGGATGCGTCCTTCGGTCTGGTCTACCTCGACCCCCCGTTCAACACCGGGCGCCTCCGGGAGCGGGCAGTCGAATCAGCCAGCACGCCCCGGGATGAGCGGCTTCCGGGCGCTGTGACCCGGCGCGGATTCCACGGTCGCGACTACGAACGGCTGCGGGGAGACCTGCGTGTGTACGACGACCGGTTCGACGACTACTGGGGCTTTCTCGAACCGCGAGTGCTCGAGGCGTGGCGACTGCTTGCCGACTCCGGCACTCTGTACCTTCACCTCGATTACCGCGAGGCGCATTACGCGAAGGTGCTCCTGGATGCAGTGTTCGGTCGCGACCACTTCCTCAACGAGATCATCTGGTCGTACGACTACGGTGCGAAGACCCGCAAACGGTGGCCCACCAAGCACGACACGATTCTCGTCTACGTGAAAGATCCAGCGCTGTACTGGTTCGATTCCGAGGCCGTTGATCGCGAGCCGTATATGGCGCCGGGGCTCGTGACCGCTGAGAAAGCGGCCCGCGGCAAGCTCCCGACAGATGTGTGGTGGCACACGATCGTCCCGACGGCGGGGCGCGAGAAGACCGGATATCCCACTCAAAAGCCCGAGGGTGTGCTGCGGCGAATCGTGCAGGCATCCTCTCGCCCGGGCGAGGCTGTCCTCGACCCGTTCGCCGGGTCGGGAACGACAGGTGCTGTCGCCCAGGCGCTGGGGCGCGACGCCGTGCTCATCGACGCGAATCCCGAAGCGATAGCGGTGATGCGGACCAGGATGCCGCTCGCGATGATCGTCGAAAACTGACCCGTGCTTCGGCCACGCGAGCCTAGGCTGACGCTATGCGATTCGGAATCTTCATCCCCCAAGGCTGGCGACTCGACCTCGTGGGAATCGATCCCGCGCGGCAGTGGGAAGCGATGAACGGACTGGCTCAGCGCGCCGATGCAGGGCCCTGGGAATCCCTCTGGGTCTACGACCACTTCCACACGGTGCCCGTCGCGACCCAGGAGGCGACACACGAGGCGTGGACGCTGATGTCAGCGTTCGCAGCGTCGACCAGCCGCATCCGTCTCGGCCAGATGTGCACCTGCATGGGCTATCGAAACCCGGCCTACCTTGCGAAGGTCGCCGCAACGGTCGACATCATCTCGGGTGGCCGCGCCGAAATGGGTATCGGTGGCGGATGGTACGAGCACGAGTGGCGGGCCTACGGGTACGGCTTCCCGGAGGTACGCGATCGCCTCGCGATGCTGCGCGAGGGAGTGGAGATCATGCACCAGGCCTGGACGACGGGCTCGGCATCTCTTGACGGGAAGTACTACCAGGTCGACGGCGCGATTGTGCAGCCCCAGCCGCTGCAAGCAACACAGCCGCTGCAGCGCCCGGGGATTCCCTTCTGGATCGCTGGTGGCGGCGAGAAGGTCACGCTGAAGATCGCAGCGAAGTACGCGTCGTACACGAACTTCGCCGGCAGCGTCGAGGAGTTCGATCACAAGCTGTCGGTCGTGCGCGAGCACTGCGCGACGCTCGGTCGCGACCCGGGCGAGATCACCGCGTCGTCGAACGTCAACACGATCGTGGGTGCGACCGAGGCAGAGGCAGAGGAACGCCTGCGTGCGGTCCTGGGGCGCCTCGCGCCGTTCGTCGGTGACGAGCGACTTGCCGGCATCGAGGCCGAGTACCGCGGGTCGCTCGGTTTCGGCACTCCCGAGCAGGTGGCCGAGCGGCTGCAGGAGCGCGCGAGCCACGGACTCGGGTACGCGATCCACTACTTTCCCGAAGCGGCATACGACACGAGCGGCATCGAACTGTTCGAGGCGGAGGTCGTGCCGGCGCTTGCGTGAGCCGGCCGGCGCGGGTCAGAGCAGGGCTCGGACGCTGGCGTAGCCGTCCGCGATGGTTCCGGGGCCAGTGGCGTCGAAGATCCGCGTGCGACCGGGCTCGGCCGACCATTTCTCCCACCCCGGATCGCCAACCCGCACGAAGGCTGACGCAGCACCGTGCACCGCATCCGCCAGGAGTTGAGGCGGGTCGTCGCCGGTGAGTGCGTCAACCCGCTCCCGGTCGAGCACGTCGAACCAAAACGGCACGTCGACGCAGTGGCACGCCCAGCCGATGCGCGTCGAGGCCCACGAGAAGCGGTACACCCAGGTCGGCGCTTCGCCACGGGCCGCCGCAATCCGTACGACGCCGCTGCGGAACACCTTGTCGGAAACGTAGCGGCCGAGCAGGGCTGCCGTACCGAGCCGGTGCTGCTCCGCATTGTCGGAAAGATAGCCGCGCCGCATCGGCCGACTCACACCGAGCGCACCAAGCGCGACTGTGGCCGGAACGAAGCGGAGCTTACCGCGGGCGTCGTCAGCGATCATCGTGAATTCGTCGTCGGTTGATCCCACGACCAGCGGCTTGTTCGCGCCAACCCCCGATGCGATCGATTCCGGCGTCGTGGTCGTCAGCAGATCACCGTCGACGAGGGGACCCCACGGCAGACCGTCGTCGAGCAGCGAGCGAATTCCCGACAGTCGGGCTCCGCCACGCTCGCTGACCGTCTGCTGCAGCCCGATCAGCGCATCCGGATCGACGGATGCGAATCCGTCGCGCGTGGCAGGGACCCCGGCGAGTTCAGCGAGCTGCGCCGCAACGTTCTCGGCGCGCGCGAGCGAGACATCGCCGAGCGCCGGGGAGAGCGCCCAGACCCGCTCGAAGAGGTGCTGGGCAGCCGGCATCCCGAGCAGCGTCAGCACGGCGCCACCGCCAGCGGATTGCCCGGCGATCGTGACAGCATCCGGGTCTCCGCCGAACGCCGTGATCTCGCGCTGGACCCATTCGAGCGCCGCCAGCCAGTCGCGCACGCCGCGATTGCTCGGGGCTCCCTCGATGAGGCCGAACCCGTCGAAACCGAGCCGGTAGGACACGACGACAGTGACGACTCCGCGGCGCGCGAACGACTCGCCGTCGTACCAGGGGCTTGCCGGCGATCCCGAAACGTAGCCGCCGCCGTGGATGTAGACCAGTACCGGCATCCGTGCTGACGGGTCGCCGGGTCGGGGCGTGAACACGTTGACGTTCAGGGTCGAGTCTCCGGGAACCGACGGCTCGGGGATGAGGGTGACCTCGGCGACGGGGCCGCGTTGTGGTGTCGCGCCGAAGCTCGTAGCATCCCGAACGCCGGTCCACGGCTCGATGGGAACCGGCGCCGCGAACCGTAGTTCACCGACCGGTGGCCGGGCGAACGGGATGCCGAGGAAGGCGGCAGACCGAGCCTCACCGCTGGTGCGCCACAGGCCCCGCACTGCGCCGCAGGTGGTTTCGACGACGGGTGCCTCTCGGCTTGGTAGCGGTGTGGGATTGGTCACGGTGTCGCGGCGGGCTTCTGCTCTAGGGCGGCGAGGAGCTGGTCGATGATACCCGCCATGTCAACGGTGGGGTCGACGAGCCACTGGAGCTGCAGGCCGTCAGCGACTGCCTGCAGAATCCGGGCATAGACATCGGGTGGCAGGCTGTCGGACGCTGCAGTCAGCTCGAAGGCTCCCCGCACTGTTTCGCCCCGCTCGAGAAAGTAGTCGTGGGCGGGATGCTCGGGGTTCGCGGCCTCGACGGCCAAGCGCGAGAAAAGCTCGACGAGACCTGGAACTTCGCTGTTGTGGCGGATGACGCGAATCACGCTGTCGCGGATCACGGCGGGGTCGACCGGATCGGCGTCCTTCGACCTGTCATCGGGCAGACCGAACTGTTCACCGTCGTGTTCGTCACGCTTGCGCAGGACCTCGGTGAACAGCTCCTCTTTGCTGTCGAAGTAGTGCAGCAAGCCCGCCTGGCTGAGCCCAACGGCCTCCGCGATGCGCTTGACGCTCGCGCCGTCGTAGCCCTCGGTCGCGATCACATCGAGTGCACGTTCGAGGATCTCTTCGCGCTTGGCTACGCCCTTCGCGTACGACCCTCGTTGTGCCATGAGACGAGTGTGCCCAATGATGCTTGTTTTTCAAAACCTAGTGTCATAAGGTTTTCGTCGAGTCTGCTGTTGGAAGGAAATCCATGACTGACAATGACGTCACAGCCACTGTCGCTGATCTGACCCTGGAAGAGAAGGCGTCGCTGACCAGCGGGCTGAACTTCTGGCACACCAAGCCGGTCGAGCGGGTAGGCATCCCGTCGATCATGATGACCGACGGACCGCACGGCCTTCGTAAGCAGGCGGGTGCCGGTGACCACCTGGGCGTCGGATCGAGTGTGCCGGCTACCTGTTTCCCGCCGGCCGTCGGGCTTGGGTCGTCGTGGGACGTCGAGTTGCTCGATCGGGTCGGCCGGGCCCTCGGCGCCGAGACGTCGATCGAGGGTGTCGCCGTGCTCCTCGGACCCGGCATCAACATCAAGCGCTCGCCGCTGTGCGGTCGCAACTTCGAGTACTTCTCCGAAGACCCCTTGATCTCCGGCGTGCTCGGCGCCGCATTCGTCACGGGCGTCCAGTCACAGGGAGTGGGCACCTCGCTCAAGCACTTCGCCGCGAACAATCAAGAGACCGATCGGATGCGAGCGAGCTCCGACATCGACCCTCGGCCACTACGCGAGATCTACCTGCGCGGGTTCGAGCGGGTCGTGCGCGATGCTCAGCCGTGGACGGTCATGTGCTCGTACAACAAGATCAACGGCGTCTACGCATCCGAGGACCCCTGGCTGCTCACGCGTGTGCTGCGCGACGAGTGGGGCTTCGAGGGTCTTGTCGTCTCGGACTGGGGAGCGGTCAACGAACGCGTGAAGGGTCTTCCCGCCGGACTCGATCTGGAGATGCCCTCCTCGAGCGGGCGCACTGATGCTGAGCTCGTCGCGGCAGTCCGTGCCGGAGACCTCGATGAGTCGGCTCTCGATGTCGCAGCGGGCCGTGTCATCGACCTTGTCCGCAAGGCCCAGGCCGGGGCCGGCGCGGTGGCAGGACTGCTCGACGTCGATGCGCACCATGCCCTCGCCCGCGAGGCTGCCGGCCGCTCGATCGTGCTCCTGAAGAACGAAGGCGGCATCCTGCCCCTCGCGAAGGACGCGAAGCTCGCCGTCATCGGAGCGTTCGCCGAGAAGCCGCGCTACCAGGGCGCCGGCTCTTCGTTGATCAATCCGACCCGCCTCGACACGCCGCTCGAGGAGATCCGCGCGCTCGCGACCGGCGAGGTCGCCTATGCGCCAGGATTCTCGCTGGCTGCCGATATCGCCGAATCCGAGGCGGCTCAGTTGCGTGATGAGGCTGCGGCTGCGGCATCCGCCGCCGAGGTCGTCGTGCTGTTCCTCGGGCTGCCCGCGCGCCTCGAGTCCGAAGGCTACGACCGCGACGACATAGACCTGCCGGCGGAGCAGCTCGCGGTGTTGGATGCCGTCCGTGCCGCGAACCCGAACGTCGTCGTCGTGCTCTCCAACGGTGGGGTCGTCGCGCTTCCCTTCGCGGGCGACGTCCCCGCAATTCTCGAAGGATGGCTCCTCGGTCAGGCCGGGGGTGGGGCGACGGCCGACGTACTCTTCGGTGACGTGAACCCGTCGGCCAAGCTCACCGAGACGATTCCGCTGCGGCTCTCGGACACCCCTGCCTACCTGGACTTCCCGGGTGAGTTCGGCCACGTCCGTTACGGCGAGGGTCTGTTCGTCGGCTACCGCTGGTACGACGCGCGGAACCTCGCGGTTGCCTATCCCTTCGGTCACGGCCTGTCGTACACGACGTTCTCGCACACGGATGCCGCGGTCCGC
Source organism: Microbacterium sp. UBA1097 (assembly GCF_002313585.1). Lineage (NCBI taxonomy): Bacteria > Bacillati > Actinomycetota > Actinomycetes > Micrococcales > Microbacteriaceae > Microbacterium > Microbacterium sp. UBA1097. Next base: position 11,231 of record NZ_DCBW01000046.1, read on the forward strand.
GTCACCGACAGCGGCGACCTTGAAGTCACGGTCACCGTGACCAACACGGGTCAGCGCGACGGGCGCGAAATCGTGCAGGTCTACACCTCGCTGCCGGGGTCGGCGGTGCAGCGCCCGGTGCGCGAGCTGAAGGGCTTCGTATCGGTTGCGCTCGCTGCCGGTGAGTCCCGGGAGGTCGCGGTCGCGGTGCGCCGCGCGGACCTCGCCTACTGGGACATCCGACTCGATGGCTGGGTTGTCGAGGGTGGGGAATACGCCGTGGAGGTCGGGGCGTCGAGCCGCGACATCCGCAGCTCGGCGACGGTGACCGTCGAGGGAGACCCGGTGGCGGTCCCGCTGTCGCGTGAGTCGTCGCTCGGCGAAGTGATTGCACATCCGGTCGTAGGCCACATGGTGCAAGCGGCGATACAGCAGATGATGGCGGGGATGGATGATCTCGAGTCCGTCATGCCCGAGGGCGTGTCGATGGACAAGATGATGATGTCGTTCCCCATCGGCCGGATGTCGATGATGGCCGGCGATCAGGTCAGCCCCGAGATGATCGACGGCCTGATCGCGATGGCGAACGCCCCGCAGCAGTAGGCGCCTGCGGCCGCCCTCACGAAGGTAGGCGAAATCCCCGGGGTAGGACGTTTGGCAAACCAATCGTCCTACCCCGGGGATTTGTCCTACCTCGGTGAGATGGGCGAGAAGGGGTGTGGCGGGGATCGCGAGCGAAATCAGCTGTCGCGGTGCGCGCCGGCTGAGGGCTGCACCGTGAAGATGCGGGGTGCTCGGAACCCGGATGTCGAGAATGCCGCGGTCACGGCATCCGTCACCGCAGTCAGGGTGTCGCGCGCGACGAGGGCGATCGCCGCGCCCCCGAAACCGCCGCCGGTCATGCGCGCGCCGATCGCGCCGCCCGACATCGCCGCCTCGACAGCAGTATCCAGCTCCGGCACCGAGATCTCGAAGTCGTCGCGCATCGAGGCGTGCGAAGTGAGCAGGAGCTCGCCGATGGCCCGCGGGCCGGACTCGCGCAGAACGCGCACGGTCTCGAGCACGCGCTCGTTCTCGGTGACGACGTGCCGCACGCGGCGGAAGGTGACCTCATCCATGACGGATGCCGCCCGCTCGAGGTCATCGACCGAGAGATCGCGCAACGACTCGACACCCATCGCCGCCGCACCCTGTTCGCAGGATGCCCGGCGCTCGCGGTATCCGCCGGTGGAGTGGGCGTGGGTGACGAGCGTGTCGATGACGAGGACATCCAGGCCCGCGGCCTGCAGGCCCAAGGGCACGATCTCGGTAGCGAGCGCGCGGCAGTCGAGGAACACCGCGGCATCGGTCTGGCCGAGCATCGACGCTGTTTGGTCCATGATGCCCGTCGGCGCGCCGACCGCGTCGTTCTCGGCGGTGCGACCCACCCGCGTGAGGTCCTTCGCGCTCAGGTCGGCGCCCCACAGTTCGTTCAGCGCCACGGCGACGGCGCATTCGATGGCGGCGGATGACGAGAGCCCGGCGCCCACGGGAACCGATGAGGCGATCGCGAGGTCCAGCCCTGCGGCTGTCGCGGCGTCGCCGGCCGCGCGCAGCAGCGCCCACGCCACTCCGAGCGGGTAGGTCGTCCACTCGGGAACCGAGGTCGGTGCGGGGCTCGCGAACAGCTCATCGAGGTCGGCGATAGCGACGGATGCCTCGGAGTCGTCGAAGCTCGAACGAACCCGCAGCAGCCGGTCTGTGCGTGGGGCGACGGCAACAGCGGTGCGCGCATCGATGGCGAACGGCAAGACGAAGCCGTCGTTGTAGTCGGTGTGCTCGCCGATGAGGTTCACGCGCCCGGGAGCGGACCAGACGCCCAGGGGAGCGGCATCCGTCATCTCGCTCAGCAGGGCGAGGGCGAGCGGGCGGGGATCGGAGGCGCTCACAGCTGCACTCCCTCGACCGCGTCGCGCAGGCGTGCTGCGGCATCCTCGGGAGGGATGTCGCCGATCCAGGCGCCCATCGCCGCCTCGGACCCGGCGAGGAACTTCAGCTTGTCGGCAGCTCGCCTGGGAGAGGTGATCTCGAGGTGCATCCGCACGGTGTCCCGCGCGACGTTCACGGGCGCCTGGTGCCAGGCGGCGATGTAGGGAGTGGGGGTGTCATACAGGGTGTCGATGCCGCGCAGCAAACGCAGATACAGCCCGGCGAGTTCGTCGCGTTCGGTATCCGTCGCCTCGGCGAAGTCCGGGACGTGGCGGTGCGGCATGAGGTGCACCTCGATGGGCCAGCGGGCAGCGAACGGGACGTAGGCTGTCCAGCGCTCGCCGGCGAGGATGACGCGGCTTCCGTCTCGTTCGAAGTCGAGCACGCGCTGCATCAAATCGGGAGAGGTACGCGAGATGTTCTCGACCAGCCGCCGCGTGCGCGGCGTGACGTACGGGTAGGCGTAGATCTGGCCGTGCGGGTGGGGGAGGGTTACCCCGATCGCCTCACCGCGGTTCTCGAACGGGAACACCTGCTCGACACCCGGCAGGGCCGACAGTGCTGCCGTGCGGTCGGCCCACGCTTCGATGACCGTACGTGCCCGGGTGACGGACTGGGTGCCGAAGGATCCGGTGTGCTCAGGGCTGAAGCAGACGACCTCGCACCGGCCCACGGAGGTCCGAACGCTGCCGAGACCCAGCGCGTCGAGATCGTCGAGACCGCGCGGCGGGTTCGGTGCCTCGGGGGCATCGCCGTGCGCTGCGGACAGGGCCGGGCCGAAGGAGGGCGACCGATTCTCGAAGACCGCGACGTCGTAGCGCGACGGGATCTCGGAGGGGTTGGTCGGCGTCTGCGGAGACAGCGGGTCAAGCTCCGCGGGCGGCAGGAAGGCGCGGTTCTGCCGCGCTGCCGCAATCGAGATCCAGTCGCCGGTCAGGATGTCTTGGCGCATCGTCGCCGTGGCCGGGCGCGGGTCGAGCGCTCGCTGATCGATCCCGCGTTCGGCGCCGAGCGTTGTGTCGGGATCGTCGTAGTAGAAGAGGTCTCGTCCGTCGGCGAGGGCGGTGTCTCGTCTGATGACGCCGGCGCCAAGCACTACCGGTTCCCGAAGCATGTTCACGATAACACGCTAATGCCCGGGCGTGATATCGTCAACATCGGAGGGCCCAATGACCCAGCACCGACGCGCATCCATGGCCGATGTCGCAGAACTGGCAGGCGTGTCGACGCAGACCGTGTCACGGGTTGCCAACGGGAGCCCCCGCGTGGACCCAGCAACGCGTGCTCGTGTCGAGGCCGCGATGGCCCAGGCCGGCTATCGAGTCCACCGGGCGGCCCGGGCCCTGCGCACGGGTCGCACGGGAGTCGTCGGGGCTGTTGTTTCGACCCTTGCCACGGTCGGTAACTCGATGCTGCTCGAGGCCGTCGTCGACGAGGCATCCGCGCGCGGCTATGCCGTCGCGGTCGCCCGCATCGGCGAGGGCGGCCCGGCCGAGGCGTTCGAGCGGCTGCGCGATCAGGGCGTGGACGGTGCGATCGTTGTCAACGAGGCGTCAGCGCTACTGCGTCACACCGAGCTGCCCACCGACCTGCGTCTTGCTGTGGTCGACTCACCGCCCGACGACCGATACGCGGGTGTCGAGACCGCGCACGCCACCGGCTCGGCTGCCGCGACGGCACACCTCCGCGAACTCGGGCACCGCGTCATCGCCCACATCGCAGGTCCGGAATCGTCGTACGCCGCCGCCGAACGTGAGCGCGGATGGCGCGAGACTCTCGCGGAAGCGGGCTTCCGGTACGGTGTGCTGTTGCGTGGTGCATGGGATTCGGCGTCCGGCTATCGAGCGGGCCTGGAGCTTCTGACGAACATCGACGCCAGTGATCCCGTGACGGCTGTCGTCGTCGCGAACGATCAGATGGCGCTCGGCGTCCTGCGAGCAGCATCCGAGCTCGGCATCCTCGTCCCCGAACAGCTGAGTGTGGTCGGGTTCGACGACGTTGCGGATGCCGCGAACTTCACTCCCGCGCTCACGACGGTGCGTCAGCGATTCGATCTGCTCGGACAGCGCGCGGTAGCCGCCGTACTCGACGGCGCAGAGGCGGGATCGCGAGAGGTGATCGATGCGCCGCTGGTTGTTCGCGGCAGCAGCGCAGCGCCCTTCGTGCAGCCTGCCTGACCGTTTCGCGACCGCGACCGCTCAGAGCGCGTTCTGGCGCGCTTCCCACCCGGTGCGCACCATCTCGTCGATCGAGTAGCGCATCTGCCAGTCGAGGTCGCGGGCAGCGAGTTCTCCCGTCGCGACGATTCGGTCGGGGTCGCCAGGGCGACGCGGCCCGACCTCGGGAGTGAACGCGATCCCGGTGACCCGAGCCATGGCATCCATGATCTCGCGCACCGACAGCCCGTTCTGCGACCCGAGGTTGTAGGCGGCCTCGATCGGTTCGCCCGCGATCAGGCGTTGCGCGGCGGCGACGTGAGCGGCGGCGATGTCACCGACGTGCACGTAATCGCGCACGTTGGTGCCGTCGGGGGTGTCGTAGTCGTCGCCGTTGATGCGTGGTGTCTCGCCCGCAATCAGCTTCTCGAAAACGATCGGGAAGAGGTTGTGCGGGCTCGTGTCGTAGACGCTCGGGTCAGCCGACCCGACGACGTTGAAGTAGCGCAGCGACGTGTGCCGCAGCGGTGCGTCGGTGTCGGCAGTCGCGCGCGCCTGATCGGCGATGAGCCACTCGCCGATGAGTTTGGACTCGCCGTAGGGGGAGGCTGGGCGCTTGGGGAGGTCCTCGACCACGAGCGGCACATCCGGGGTCCCGTACACCGCGGCGCTGGACGAGAACACGATCTTGGTCACTCCCGCCGCCGCCATCGCCTCGAGCACGATCCGGGTGCCCTCGACGTTCTGGTGGTACGTGTGCAGGGGCCGGGTGACCGAGACGCCGGCGTACTTGTAGCCGGCGACATGGATGACGCCCTCGACCTCATGCTCGCGCAGCGTTTCTTCGACGAGCTCGCGGTTGAGGATGGAGCCGCGCACGAACGGCACGCCCGCCGGCACGAAGCCGTCGTGTCCGCTGGACAGGTCATCGATGACGACCGGGGCGATCCCCGCGGCGGACAGCGCGCGGACGACGTGGGCACCGATGTATCCGGCACCGCCGGTGACAAGCCAGCTCATGGCTTCCATCCTGTCAGGTCGGGGATCACTCCTCGGTCGGGCCGAGGAGTGCGGAGGGGACGAAGCGTGCGGTCGCCGAGCTCGCGGCATCCAGAGTCAGCACGACGATCTCATTGGTCCCGGCGCGCGTCACCGGCGCTGGGACGTAGAGCGTGCGCTGGGGGCCTGCGCTCCAGAAGCGGCCCAGGAGGAACCCGTTGATCAGGGCGAAGTTCGGAATCGAGCTTGTCGTCGCTCGCAACTATGCGCTCGCGCTCGTGCTGATCACGCCCCTGGTCCTCGTCCTGACAGGCGCGGCAGCCGGAGAGTTCGGCTCGGTGGCGATCGCCGGCGAGCGTGTCGTCGACACGATCGTCGGGTCAGCGCTGGCGGTTGCCGTCAGCTTCGTTCCGCTTCGGGCGTACCGCAGGCCGGCCTAGGAACCGAGAGCCGCGGAAACGACGGCGCGCGCCTGCTCCTGCACCTCGCGCAGGTGCTCTTCGCCCTTGAGTGATTCGGCGTAGAGCTTGTAGACGTCTTCCGTGCCCGACGGCCGTGCAGCAAACCACGCGCTCTCGGTCTGCACCTTGAGGCCGCCGATCGCTGCGCCGTTGCCGGGCGCGTGCGAGAGCTTCGCGGTGATCGGTTCGCCGGCAAGCTCGGTAGCTGTCACCGACTCGGGGGAGAGCTTCGAGAGCGTCGCCTTCTGCGCGGGAGTGGCCGGCGCATCAACCCGCTGGTAGGCGGATGACCCGAACTGTTCCTCGAGCTCGGCATAGCGCTGCGAGGGTGTTTTGCCGGTGACGGCGAGGATTTCAGCGGCGAGCAGGCACAGCAGGATGCCGTCCTTGTCGGTTGTCCACACCGACCCGTCCTTGCGGAGGAAGGACGCGCCGGCCGACTCTTCACCGCCGAACGCGACAGATCCATCGAGCAGACCTGGCACGAACCATTTGAATCCAACCGGCACCTCGTAGAGGTCCCTGCCCAGGGCCGCGACGACGCGGTCGATGATCATCGACGAGACCAGGGTCTTGCCGACCGCGGCATCCGATTCCCATCCGTCGCGGTGCGTGAAGAGGTAGTCGATCGCGACGGCGAGGTAGTGGTTGGGGTTCATGAGTCCGGCATCCGGGGTGACGATGCCGTGGCGGTCGGCGTCGGCGTCGTTGCCGGTGAGGATGTCGAACTCGTGGCGGCGGGCGACCAGCGATGCCATCGCGGAGGGGGAGGAGGGATCCATGCGGATCTTCTCGTCCCAGTCCAGCGTCATGAATCGCCAGGTCGGGTCGACGTCGGGGTTCACGACGGTAAGGTCCAAGCCGTATACCTCGGCGATGTAGGCCCAGTACTCGACTGACGCACCGCCGAGCGGGTCGGCGCCGATCCGGATGCCGGCGCGGGCGATCGCGTTGACGTCGATGATGTTCTCGAGGTCGCGCACGTAGGCGTCACGGAAGTCGTAGGAACCGATGCGCTCGCCGTCCATATCGGCGAAGCGCACCCGCTTCACACCCTCGAGACCTGCCGCGATGAGCTCGTTGGCCCGGTTCGCAATCCAGCCCGTCGCGTCGGTGTCGGCGGGACCACCGTGGGGCGGGTTGTACTTGAAGCCGCCGTCCCGGGGCGGGTTGTGCGATGGGGTGACGACGATGCCGTCGGCACGCGTCGGGTCGTCGCCGGCCTTGCCGCGGTTGAAGGTCAGGATCGCGTGGCTGAGCGCCGGGGTCGGTACCCAGGAGTCACGCGAGTCGACGCGCACGCCGACGCCGTTGGCCACCAGCACTTCGATGGCGCTGCGCTCGGCCGGTCGGGAGAGCCCGTGGGTGTCGCGGCCCAGGAACAGGGGACCGGCGATGCCATTAGCCGTGCGGTAGTCGACGATCGCCTGCGTTGTGGCGAGGATGTGCACCTCGTTGAAGCTCGTCGACAGCGATGAACCGCGGTGACCGCTCGTTCCGAACGCGACGCGCTGCTCCGGCACCGCCGGATCGGGGACCCGTTCGTAATACGCGGCGATCAGTTCGTCGATGTCGATGAGGTCGGATTCTTCGGCTGGCAGACCTGCGCGGCTCATGAACACAGTCTGTCACCCGAGCGAGCGCACGCAATCCCGCGTGGCCTCTCGATGCCGATGCCCCCTGCTCTGGGGGCTGAACTGCGTGGGGTCGAGCCGCAGGTCTAGGCTGGGTTGCCGTGAGCGACGAGCCCGAAGCTACCCGCCGGACCTATAGCTATCTCGGACCCGCGGGGACCTTTACCGAAGCGGCTCTGGCGCAGGTGCCGGAGGCCCGCGGGCAGATCTGGCGCCCCGTCCGCAATGTCGGCGAGGCGCTCGCCGATGTCGTCGAGGGTCGATCGGATGCCGCGATGATCGCGATCGAGAACTCGGTCGACGGTGGGGTTTCGACCGCGCAAGACGCCCTCGCGACGATGCCCGGACTGCGCATCGTCGGCGAGTACCTCGTTCCGGTCGAGTTCGTCCTCGTCGGGCGGCCCGGCACACGGCTTGAGGACGTGTCGCTGGTGGCTGCGCATCCCGTCGCCTACGCCCAGTGCCTGCGGTGGCTTACCGGCACTCTTCCCGCCCACGCCCATATCCCGGCGGCGTCGAACGTCGCGAGCGCTGTCGGGCTGATCGACGGTACCTCGGATGCCGATGCCGCGATCGCTGCCCCCGGCATCCTGGAGCACCTCGATGTCGAGCTGCTGGCCGAGGGTATCGGTGACAACGCCGAGGCTGTCACGCGGTTCGTGCTGGTCAGTCGGACCGTCGCGCCACCTGAGCCGACCGGTGCCGACAAGACATCGCTCATCGCCGAGCTGCCCGATGATCACCCCGGGGCCCTTCTGGAGATGCTCGAGCAGTTCGCAACGCGCGGGATCAACCTGAGTCTGCTTGCATCGCGGCCGATCGGCGATGCGCTGGGTCGCTACCGATTCGTCATCGACGCCGACGGGCACATCAAGGACGAACGTATGGCCGATGCGCTCTTGGGGCTGCGGCGTTTCAGTCCCAAGGTCATCTTCCTCGGTTCCTATCCCCGCGCCGACCACGCGGTCGTCCGCTACCCCGACCGGTACTCCGACGATGTGTTCGTCGAGGCTCGAGACTGGTTGCGCGGCCTGCTCTCGGGTGAACCCGACCGCTGAGGCCTGCGATGGAAACTCTGGCGGTGGTTGCGGCATGGGTCGCGGTGGTCCTGCTCCTTGTGCTCGTCGGATTTCAGGTAGCGCTCGCGGCCGGGGTGTCGTGGGGGAAAGCGGCGTACGGCGGCGCAGCCGCGACGCTCGCACCGGCGCAGCGGGTCTCAAGCGGCGTCGCTGCAGTGATCTGGGCGCTGGTGGCGTGGTTCTTCCTGTCCCTTGCCATCCCCGCTCTCCCGGGCATCGTGCCCGCGTCGTGGCACATTGTCGTGCTGTGGGTGCTCGTCGCGCTCTTCGCGATCGCCACGGTGATGAACGGGATCTCGCGGAGTCGCATCGAGCGCGCCATCTGGACGCCGGTGTCCGCCGTGCTCCTTGTGTGCGCGCTGGTGAACGTCTTGCAGGCCATCGCGCTCTCAGGCGTCGCCGGTTAGTCAGCGCGAGTTCTTGACCGCCTCGTAGGCGGCCAGGGCCGCGTCCCGGGTCGCCTTCAGGTCAACGATCGGTTCCGGAGCCTCGTCCCCCGCGTACTCAGGAGCCCACTGACGAACGTATGTCCCGTCGGGGTCGAATTTCGCCGCTTGCAGCTCCGGGTTGAAGATACGGAAGTAGGGCGCCGCGTCGGCGCCGGAGCCGGCCACCCACTGCCAGCTGAACGGGTTGGATGCGGCATCCGCATCGACGAGGGTGTCCCAGAACCACTGCTCGCCCTTGCGCCAGTCGATCATGAGGTTCTTCGTGAGGAAGGATGCCGTCACCATCCGCACGCGGTTGTGCATCGTTCCCGTGTGCCAGAGTTCTCGCATCCCGGCATCCACGAGGGCGACCCCGGTACGTCCGCGCTGCCAGGCTTCCAGTCGCGCCGGGTTCAGGCGCGGCCAGGGGAACGCATCGAACTCGGAGCGCCAGTTCTTGGTCGCAAGCTCGGGGAAGTGGAAGAGGATGTGCCACGCGAACTCGCGCCACCCGACCTCGGCGAGGAACTTCTGCGCCGCGTTCGCGTGGGGGCCCTGTGCGTGGCGGGCGTTGGTTTGATGCCAGATCTCGTGAGGGCTGATCTCGCCCCATCGCAGGTGAGGGGACAGGCGGGAAGTCACGGCGCGGTCGGGGCGGTCACGTTCTGCCGCGTAGTCGGGCAGATCTTCGGCCAGGAACGCTTCGAGGCGGGCGTGGGCTGAGGCCTCGCCGGGTTCCCAGGTCTCTCGAAAGCCCCCGGACCAGTCGGGGTCTGTGGGGAGCAGCTGCCAGTCCCGTAGGTCGTCGCTGTCGATACCGGGCCGGGCGCCGCGCGCTTGCGTGGGGGCGGGGAGTGGCTCGCGGGGTTCGGGTAGAGCCAGGCACGCCTTCCAGAACGGCGTGAAGACGCCGTACGGTGTTCCCGACCCGGTGCGGACGGTCCACGGTTCGAACAGCAGGTTCGCGCCGAAGGACTGGACCTCGATGCCTCGGTCGCGTAGCTCTGTCTTGAGGTCGGCGTCGATGTCGCGCTCGGGGAGGGCGTAACGCCGGTTCCAGTAGATCGCGTCAGCGTCGGTCTCGACCACGAGCCGGCGGATCACATCACCGGCAGCGCCGCGCCGCAGGATGAGGGTGATGCCCAGCTCGTTGAGGTCACGCGTCAGAGCGGTCAGGCTGTGGTGGAGCCACCAGCGGCTGGCGGCGCCGAGCGGACGGATGCCGGGTGAGCGTTCATCGAGGATGTAGACCGCGACGATCGGCTCTCCACGCTTCACTGCCTCGTGAAGGGCGGGATTGTCGCCGATCCGCAGGTCGTCTCGAAACCAGACGATCGTGCGAGAAGTCACCCTGGGATGCTATCCGCGTCCGAGTACCGCCGGGCCCGATCGTGCGGTATTCGGTCGCGGGGATCATGCTGCCGCGAGGAGTTCGAGGGTGCGGAGGCGGGCGGGTGCAGCATCCATCGGATCGCTGTCGCGTGCCGCGGCGACCGGCGAGATCATGACCTCGTCGACCTGCCAGCGCTCAGCGAACTCCCACAGTCGTTCGGTCACGGCATCGGGCGTGCCGATGAACCAGCGCTCCGCCGCCCAGGAGGCGAGGGGTGTCGCGAGGCCGTCGGATGCCTCGGCGCTGTGCGCCTGCTCGACGGTCTCGAGCGCCGTCAGGGGCCGGCCGCCGCGCAGTCGCGCCATCATGCGCAGCTGCGGAAGGGCGAGAGCGTGGGCTTCGGCATCCGTGTCGCCGACGACGACGTTCGCCGTGAGGAAGGTCCTTGGGGTGTCGCCGTCGGTGGCCGGGCGGAACTGCGAGCGGTACAGGCCGAGCGCGCGCTCGAGTCCGTCTCCCGAGAAGTGGTTGGCGAAGACGTAGGGCAGTCCCATGGATGCTGCGAGCTGCGCCGAATAGTCGCTCGAACCGAGCAGCCACACGGCCGGTGGCGTCATCGCCGCGGGCGTGGCCCGCACCGCGTATTCCTGGCCGGAGGTGAAGCGCAGGCTTGCGCCCTCGGGGGAGGAGAGGGCGAGGATGTCGCGGATGTTGTCGGGGAAGCGGTCGACGTCGCTGGTGGTCCCTGACTGGCGCAGGAGTTGGGTGATGACGGGGTCGCTGCCCGGCGCTCGACCGATGCCGAGGTCGATGCGTCCCGGGGCGATCGCTTCGAGCGCGGCGAACTGTTCGGCGACGACGAGCGGCGAATGGTTGGGGAGCATGACACCCCCCGAGCCGAGGCGGATGCGGGACGTACGCGCCGCAGCGGCTGCCACAAGCACTGGCGGTGTGGTTGAGGCAACCGCCGGCATGTTGTGGTGCTCCGCGAACCAGTAGCGCCGGTACCCGAGTCGGTCGGCCGCGTCGGCGGTGGTGAGCGAAGCGGTGATCGCCTGCGCGCTGGTCTGGCCGGTGCGGACCGGGACGAGGTCGAGGACGGAGAGGGCAAGCGGTGCGTCGGACATCAGTTCACACAACGCCGAGCTGCTCGATCCCATTCCGGCGCTGTTGATCGCGGCTACGGAGTGTCGCCCGCGTGCTCGGCTCTGTTGACGGTGTCGGCGAGCAGCGTGATCGCTGCGTCGACCGCGGCGGGTAGCACCTGCTCGGGTTCGTCGCCGAGCTCGAGGCGAAGGTGTCCGACTCCGCTCGAGGTGGCCCAGCCGAGATAGACCGTCCCGGGCGGGTGGCCGTCGCTGGGGTCGGGACCGCCGACGCCGGTCGTAGAGACGGCGAGATCGGCATCCATCAGGTCTCGCACCCCGGCGGCAAGTTGCTCGGCGCATTCGGGTGAGCAGGGGTCGAGGTTCGGTTCGACGCCGAGCACGTTCTGCTTGATGTCGTAGAGGTAGGCGACGACCCCGCCGGCGAACCATTTGCCGGCGTTCTCGCCCTTGCCCACTTCACTTGCCAGCAGGCCCGACGTGAGCGACTCGGCGACGGCGATGCGGATGCCTCGGTGCTGAGCGATCTCAGCGAGTCGACGGATCTCGTTCTGTCCGCGGTCGTCTTCGGGCCGTCGGATGTCGTTCATGGTCACCTCCGCGAGCAGGATAACCGCGCATGCGCGCCGCGGGTCGATCACTTGTGGGGGCTTGCGCGCGTGTCAGAAAGGTGCTGGGTCGCTCTGACTACTCGTGGGTTCTTCTGGTGTGAAGTGCACGGAGACTGGCGGTGGATGGTCTATGTAGATCCGGCCGGTCGGGGAGGTGAACTGGAGGATTCCGCCGTCGAGTTGCTGCACCTGCCAGGCCGTGAACTGCTTCATCGAATGATGTCGCTGGCAGAAGTGGCACAGATTCGAATGATCGGTCTTGCCGCCCTTGGCGTAGTCGTCGTTGTGGTCTACCTCGCAGCGGATGGCAGGGGTGCGGCATCCGAGTGTCCGACAGTGTTGATCCCGGGCCCGAAGCCAGCGGTCCAGCGAAGCGGGCCTGGCATACCCGTCTGCTGCCAACACGGTGCCGGTGACCGGGTGAGTGACCAGTCGTTCCCACCAGGTCGCGCCGGCTGCGAGCTCACGTGCCGTTCCGGGAGCGATGGGTGAGTGTCCGATCAGGTCCGCGGGTCCAGCGGTTTCGATGGTGTCGGTACCGGCCAGGGCGAGCGCGGGAATGACGACCTGCACCTTCGCGCGGATTGCGCCGAGAGGGCCAGGTCCGTCTCCGGCGGCGGGGTCGACGACGGGTGAACCAGCGAGCAGCAGCTGCGCGAACAGGTCAGCTCGGATCTGATCCATCGTGCGGGTATCGCCGGTGAAGACGTTTCCCTGAACGTCTGTCCCTTTTTCGGGGGCGCCCGGGCTCGGGCGGGAATCGATGACTGCGTGCGCCATCTGGGTCAGTCGGTCGTCGATGCCGACAGCGATCACCGTCGGCACCGGCGCGCAGACCTCGCTCATCCCGTCGGATAGCGGCCGGATCCGCACCGCGCGCCCTTCGCGTGCTTCCTGATGGCGCTCCTGCGGGGTGCGAGGGTGCATGCGCTCGGCGAGGATCATGACCGAGGCGCGAACCCGGTTTGCCGAGTCGGTCAGGCATCGCTCGGTGGCGAGCCGGTCGAACTCGGCGCGGACTTCGGGAGGCAAAGGGGCGCCGGCCTCCACGACGAGGGTGACGTGCTGACGGGTGATCGCGCCGGTCTCGCGCGCCTCCAGCAACGCGGGGTAGTCCTCGACAAGCTGGACAGCGTCATTGATCTGGCGCTGCATCGACCTGTCACTCACCCGCGAAGCAGCGCCGAGCTCGAGCGCTATCGACCGCAGCGCCATGTCGTGCGCACGAACCTTGGCCGTCTGGCCCGCGGCTTGCTTCCGCGCTAGCTGGCCCGCGCGAGCGAGGACCCGCACGCGCGCTACTTCTTCGCGCGCGGCCCGAACCTCGGCGTCTTCGAAATCGGCGAGGATCTGGCACAGGGCGCCGAGGTCGGCATCCGTGTACCCGATCACCGGTCCGATCGACCGGTCACCCTTCCCGACATTCGAAGACATGTTCTAATCATGACAGGGGCCTCCGACATTGAACCGGTTGCCCAGCTGCCCCCGGAACATCCACGCGAAACTTCAGGCTGGGGAGGAGGGCAGCGGGCACTCACTTCGAGTGAGCACGTCCGGGTGTGATCGCGACGCTCTGCGCCCTACGCGCCGGTGATGTCGTGGCCGGAGGGGATCGCGATGACGAGGCCCTTCTGCTCGACGCGGCATTCGATCCGCACAGCCTCGCCGAATTCGTCTCCGTCGAGCTGCACGGGTTGCGCTGCCTCGGGCATGATCTCCACGGTCGTGCCGCGGGAATAGACGATCGCGTTGTCCGCGGTCCGCAGCTTCAGGAATGCCTTACTGCGGTGTAGCCGCCGGCGCAGGAACCCGTTGATCCACGCAACCCGACGCCACACGAAGAACCAGCCGAAGAACCCCTTGGGTTGGATGACCGCGACATCCAGCTGCCCATCGGCGACCGACGCCTCGGGAATGAGCGTCAAGCCGGCCGGCAGCGACCCACAGTTGGCGAAAAGCACGCTCTGCACGCGGGAGGTCCGCATCCGCTGGCCTGACACCTCGTACAGGATGCGGAACGGCTTGGCGGTCCAGAGAGAGCGGGCTGCTCCGTCGACGTAAGCGATCCAGCCGAGGCGCTTCTTGAGGTCGCTGTTCGTGTTGGCGATCATCGCGGCATCCATGCCCATGCCGCCCATAACGACGAAAGCGTGCTCGTGACGCGAGCCGTCGGCACGCCGCAGCTCGGCAATGCCCACGTCGATGGTCTCGTGATCGCCCGAGAACGTCGCGGTCACCATCGCGTCGGGCGGTGACAGCGGCAGTTGGAGGTTGCGGGCAAGGAGGTTCCCGGTTCCCGAGGGAACGATCGTGAGGGGCACGCCCGTCCCTGTGAGCGCTTCGGCTACCGCGCGGACGGTACCGTCACCACCGGCGACGAGCACGGCATCCGCACCGGCGTCGAGCGCCTCTTGCGTCGCAAGCTGACCCAGGTCATCGACTGTCGTCTCGAAAAACAGCGGGGGTCCCCAGCCCGCGGCCGATGATTCGCGCTCGACCGAGGCGCGGATGGCATCCTGATCGACCTTGATCGGGTTGTAGACGAGGGCTGCGCGCTTGGCATCCCCCGGCTGAGCCTCGTGGCCGGTGACATCGACCGGCGAATCAGTGCCGGGGTCATTGGTCGACGCGGCTTCCTCGTCGGATGCGGAAGCGTGCGTCATGCACACACGATAACCCTCCCAGGCCGAGGAGCCGGTTCCGGGCGCTGTGACAGACTTATCGGGTGATCGATCCCGTGCTTCTTCGTGAGAACCCCGAGCTGGTCAAGCGCTCGCAGGAAGCTCGCGGGCACTCGTCCGAGACGGTGGATGCCGCCCTCGACGCAGACCGCGAGCGCCGCGCCGCAATCACGGCCTTCGAGGAGCTCCGTGCCGCGCAGAACGCCCACGGCAAGCGGGTCGCGCAGGCACCGAAGGATGAGAAGGCTGCACTCGTCGCCGAGGCCAAGGAGCTCAGCGCGCAGGTCAAGCAGGCCCAGCAGCGCGTGACGCTCGCCGAAGAAGCAGCAGAAGCCGCACTCTCACGCATCGAGAACATCGTCATCGACGGGGTTCCGGCTGGCGGCGAGGCCGACTTCGTGACGCTCCGCACACACGGCGAGCCCCGCACCTTCGATTTCGCACCGCGCGACCACCTCGAGATCGGTGAGATCCTCGGCGCCATCGACATGGAGCGCGGCACGAAGGTGTCGGGCAGCCGCTTCTACTTCCTCACCGGCATCGGTGCGCGCCTTGAGCTCGCGATCATGCACCTCGCGCTCGACCGCGCCCTCCAGGCCCGGTTCACCCCCGTCATCCCGCCGACCCTCGTTCGGCCCGAGGTCATGCGCGGCACCGGATTCCTCGGCGAGCACGCCGACGAGATATACCACCTCGAGGAGGACGACCTCTTCCTCGTCGGCACAAGCGAGGTGCCGCTCGCCGGCTACCACATGGACGAGATCATCGATTTCGCCAAGGGGCCCAAGCGCTACGCCGGCTGGTCGACGTGCTACCGGCGCGAGGCGGGTTCGTATGGCAAGGACACTCGCGGCATCATCCGAGTGCACCAGTTCAACAAGCTCGAGATGTTCGTCTACACGAGCCTCGAGGATGCCGAGACCGAGCACCTGCGCCTCGTCGAGATGCAGGAGCGGATGCTGCAAGACCTCGGCCTCGCATACCGCGTCATCGACGTCGCCGCCGGCGACCTCGGGTCGAGCGCAGCTCGCAAGTACGACGTCGAGGCGTGGGTCCCGACCCAGGATGCCTATCGCGAGCTCACCAGCACGAGTAACTGCACGACGTTCCAGGCGCGTCGGCTCGACATCCGTCACCGCCCCGACGGAGGGAAGACGCAGCACGTGGCAACGCTCAACGGGACGCTCGCGACCACGCGCTGGATCGTCGCGCTGCTCGAGACGCACCAGCGTGAGGATGGATCCGTGACGGTGCCCGAGGTACTGCGCCCGTACCTGGGTGGGATGGAGATCCTGGAGCCGGTCGCGTGACGGATGCCGCCGTGCCGCACGCCGGTGAGGTCGAGGCGGTTCCCGAGGAGGATGCCGCCGAGATCGTCGAGGAACTCGCTGAAGAGACCGAACACCACCCCGGGAGCACGCCGCGGCTGCTCATCGCGCTAGATATCGATGGCACCGTGCTGCTCGAGGATGAGACCCTGAGTCCCGGCGTCGTCGAGGCTGTCGAGCATGCTCGCCGCGCGGGGCACGAGGTCATGCTCGCGACCGGTCGCTCGTGGGCGAGCACGCGTGGAGTCGTGCGCGTCCTCGAGATCGAACCCGACTACGTCGTGTGCTCGAACGGCACCGTCATCCTCAAGAAGATCGAGGGGGATGAGGTCCGCTACGAGCAGGTGCACACCGAGACTTTCGACGCGACAGAGGTCGTCACGCTGCTGCGTGAGCACCTGCCCGACGCGAAGTACATGGTCGAGCTCGAGGACGGCAGCCGCCTCTATACCGAGGAGCTCGATGACTGGAACCTGCTCGGCGCTCGCCGCGTCGCGTTCGATGAGCTCACCCGTGAGCCGGTGTGCCGCGTCGTTGTCGTCTCGCCCGATCACGCTGAGGGGGACTTCGTCGACCTCGTTGCGCAGGTCGGCCTGAACGAGGTCTCGTACGCGATCGGGTGGACCGCCTGGCTCGACATCGCCCCGCCCGGCATCGACAAGTCGACGGCACTGGAGATGGTGCGCGAGTGGCTCGGCTTCGACCCGCATGAGGTGCTCGTCATCGGTGACGGCCGCAACGACCTGGGCATGTTCGCCTGGGCCCTGGAGAACGGCGGTCGCGCGATCGCGATGGCGCAGGGTCCGCAGGAAGTGCTCGACGCGGCCGGAGAGATCACGTCATCCGTTCACGAGGGCGGAGTCGCGGCGATTCTTCGCGCGCTCTGAACCTTCGCGGCGAGGACGTCGTCGGGGTGGTCGGATAGAGTGGACGCCGTTCGGTGGATGCCGCGTGCGGCGTCATCGGGAGGGTTGTCCGAGCGGCCGATGGACCTGGTCTTGAAAACCAGTGGGCAGCAATGTCCCGTGGGTTCGAATCCCACACCCTCCGCCATCGGAAGAGGCGTCGCCCGGAGGGCGGCGCCTCTTCCGATTCTCGGGCGCGGCGGATTCGAGCCCTTGGGTGGGCCCACGCCGCCGGCCGAGAAGTGGGCGCGTTCTGCCGCATCCTGCACCAATAGCGACCATGTGCGCCAATCTTCAGCATGGTTGCCGACGATATGCGCCCACCTTCGCCAGGGCGTGAGCGCGTGAGGCGCGGCGGGGTCAGCCGATCTTCGTGAGGGAGATGTTCGTCGAGCCTTCGGGGCTGGCGAACAGGCTCGCGCAGTTCGCATCCACTGTGACCTGGGTGTCGTTCGCGCCCGGAGTGTGACGCAACTGCAGCGGACCGAGGGGTCCGTCGGGGAGCTGGACCTCGTACGACACCGTGCGCGACTTGCCCATCGGTAGGAGCAGGGTGCGACTCAGCCCCTCGTTTCCGTGGTCGACTCCCGAGCGATCGTGGAACGTGCCATCCTGCCGGTCGCCCCGCTTCGGGTCGGTCCAGAGGATCTCGCCGCCGGGCGGGGCGAAGAAAAGCACGTCGAGCATCATGGTGCGTCGGTCGAGACCGCGACCGATGTTGCGCAGGCCCAGCGTGTAGTTGCTTGAGATGTCCGGCGGAACGCTGCTGTGCAGGTTCATGGTGACTGTGATCGTGCGCTCGTCGACGTTGCACGTTGCGTGCTGGTCGTATGACAGGTGGTAGTTGAGCTTGCCGATCGAGTAGTCGTTGAAGTAGATGCCGAGCTGCGTGGCATCCGTGTTGTCTTCGCGGAGTGTCGCATCGAGGCCGTACTCCGTCGCGAACGCTTCGAGGCCGGGGTCGTCGAACCACATCTGAATGCGACCCTCGCTGGCGCTACGAACGAGCTGATCCCACATCGCGCCGAACTCCCAGTTGCCGCTGGTGAGGGCGCTGAACATCTTCGAGGTCACCTCGTTGAAGAACGCGTCCATCGCGGCGTTGTTGTCGCCGTATCGCTCGTACGGCTCGCTCATCAGGAGCGCACCCGTGTTCTCAGGGGTGACTTGCTCTCCCGAATCGAGGGTGAGGGGACCGGTCGCCTCCAGAAGGTGGGCAAGCACGATCGGGTCGATGGAGATCGCACCATCGAACGTCGGCAGGTCCTCCCACTCGCGGGTCGCCTGGAAGAGGTCAACGGCGCGCGGGAAATCCGGGGTCATCGTGAAGTTAGACGACCAGTTGTCGAGCTCCGGAGGGTAGAGCGATCGAACCGTCCGAGGGAAGGTGATGAGGGAGCCGTTCTCAGTGTCGAAACCCAGCGACGGAAGCCGCGAGTACATCAGATCGACGCCGTTGTCTTGGCCGACGAGTTCGGCCTGCCCGTTGTCCACTTTGAAAATCAGCCAGTGTGCGACCCCGCCGCCGGTCGCACGGATCTCGGCGGGGGTTTGGATCATGACTTGGTACAGCATCGGCCCATTGGCGCCGGCCGCCTGCAGCAGCGCAGGAAGGTTCTCTTGCGCGACCTTGAGGATCGGCACTGCCTGGTCGAGAAGCCCGACCATCTCGTCCATCGGCTCGTAGACGGCGGGTAGGACATCCGTGCGATCCATGCTCGCAGCGATCGCTGCGGCATCCTCGAACGACGAAATGATGGTCGGCAGCACCGTCTCGGCCTCGAGGAACGGTTGCAGGTTGATGCCGAGGCTTCCCTCGGCGCGCTGCTCATCGACGTTCGCGGCAGCGACCATGTTCACGACGGGTGGGATCGACTGGCTCGCGATCGTGTTGACCGCTTCGGCAACCGTGCGCACCGCAAGGACGTTGTTCCCGATGCGGGGGAGCGTGGATGCCAGATCCCAGAGTGGACCGTTCGCGGTCTCGGACGCGCGCTGGGTGCGAGCGACGATCTCATCGCCAGCATGCTGGAGGGTGTCGGTGTTGCCCGACACGGCGGCCTCTGCCAGTCCACCCAGCTGCGACTTGACGGTTTCGAGGTCATCGCGCACCTCGAGCACCTGGAGTGCGAAGACGCCGCCGACGATGACGGAGCCGACCAGGACCAGGCCGAGGGGGCTCAGGGCGATCCAGAACGTCCGCCATCCGCGGCGCCGGCGCGACGCCCCGGATTCGGGCGCGGCGTGACGGGCAAGCGGCCTCGCCGGAGTTCTCCGCGTCCGTGCGTCTCGCCGGGTCATCGGGGCCGAGGGGGCGACGGATGACGCACTCGACCGGGTTCGCGGTAGGACGCCCTGCGGGTCTGACGAACGGCGCGCACGCAGGGCAGGCGCGTTGCTTGAGGAGGGCTCGCCTTCCGGGACGGAATCGGCCTGCCGGTCGCCGTCAACGGTGGTCACGGCGCTGATGTTACCGGTGCAGCCTTGCGTAAAAGCCGAGCGCAGCCCGTGAAAGCCGGAAAGGATGCTGTGCATCGCATATGTGTCTCAGAATCGCCGCTGAGCATGCCCACAGTGCATGCTCAGCGGGCATGGCATAACCTACCTTTCTTAAGGCATCCGTTCTTCGGCTTCGCTAACACCCGACGTCCTCCAGGACAACAACCCGTGACCGGACGGCGTCGCGCAGAGCCGAGGCGCAGCCTTGCGCGGCCCACCCCGCCGACTGGGTGCGTTGCGATCGTCGTCGGAAGGGAACTTTGTGAGCAAGACAGCACCGCAGCGCGGCCGCCACACGGTGGCCCGTCATGGGGCGCTGAAGTCGCCGCATCCGTTCTCGGTCTTCATGAAGGCACTCGGCATTGTCGTTGCCGTCGTCCTCGTTTCGGGTACAGGGGTTGCCGCCTACACGGTCTACGACCTGGCCGCCAGCTACGCCACCGAGAACACGGTCGAGCTCGAAGAGCAGGTCGTCGTTCCGCCCGACATTGGCGCGATCGAGGGCGGCGTGAACCTCTTCGTTGCAGGCACTGACGCCTGTGAGCCGGAGTTCGCGGCGATCTTCGGCGACCGCTGCTCGGGTTCCGATTCCGAGGGCGAGCTCAACGACGTCAACATGCTCGTGCACATATCGGATGCTCCGCGCCGGGTCACCGTGATCTCTTTCCCTCGCGATCTCATGATCCCGATTCCCTCGTGCGATCGGGGCGACGGATCGACGTCCTCGGCAATGAGCAAGCAGCCCCTGAACTCGGCGTTCTACGCGGGCGGTGGCGCGGACGGCGGCGGCCTCTCGTGCGTCGTCAAGACCATTTCGCAATTGAGTGGTCAGAGCATCCCGTTCGCTGCGAAGGTCACCTGGGGTGGCGTGATCAACATCACCGACGCGATCGGTGGGGTCGACGTTTGCGTCCAAGGTGGCATCAGCGACCCGCTCGCCGGCCTCTACCTGCCCGACGGAATCTCGACAGTCTCGGGAACCCAGGCACTCGCTTTCCTCCGGACCCGCAAAGGCGTCGGTGACGGATCGGATCTCGGCCGGATCAGCAACCAGCAGCAGTACATGTCGAGCCTTGCCAAGAAGCTCGTCAGCGAGAACGTGCTCTCGGACCCGGCGACGCTTTACCGCCTCGCGACCGTGGCGATCGACAACATTACGAAGAGCTCGAGCCTCACCAACCCCCTGACGCTCGTGCAGATCGCGCTTGCGATCAAGGATGTTCCGTTCTCGGACATTGTCTTCGTTCAGTACCCCGTGAACGGCGACCCGGACGACCCGAACAAGGTCGTGCCGAACTACGCCGCGGCAGACCAGCTGTGGGCAGCACTCGAGGCCAACGCGCCGCTCGAGCTCACCGGCAAGGCTGGAGCGAACGGGAGCGTTGTCGATGTCACGCCGACCGAGGAGCCCGCGCCTGAGCCCACCGCGGATCCGAACGCCACGGCCGCGCCCACGGAAGCGCCGGCTCAAGACGCCGCGGTTCTTCCGAACTCGATCAGCGGCTCGACGGCTGCGCAGACCACCTGCTCGGTCGGAAACCTCGGCTGACGGCATCCATTCGTCGCGGCGGACCGCAGCGGTTAGTATTGACGAGGTCATCCGCCCGATTCGGGCACGGATGCCTGGAGACGTCGCATAGTCAGGCCTAGTGCACCACCCTGCTAAGGTGGAGTCCCCTCACGGGGACCGAGGGTTCAAATCCCTCCGTCTCCGCTCAGGTGGGCTCGTTTCGATCAGGTGAGCCGGTTTCGGCCCGATTCGGTTCGTGGCAAGTCGTGGCAGAACTGAATGCCTGGTCAGTGCCCGATCGGCGGACCGCCGCGGAGGCCGGTCACATTGCCATGCAGATCGCCATGGACGCGGGCATAACGCTGTGGGTGGCGCGTTCTGCCACGAACTTGCCACGTCGGAGACCGAGGGGCTGCGCGCCTCGGTCCGAGACCGGTACGTCGAATCCCTCGGTCTAGGGGCCGCGAGACGCTCGCGCCCGCGGCCCGTCGGTTCCTCCACAGCGCGGGTTTCGAACGCGTTCTCCCCACGGCGTCGGATGCGGCGATCGAGGCTACGCCTGCGTCGGGATGCTGGCCGCATGGGAATCCGCTACTACGCATATGCCTTCGACGCCGACCTCGCTCAGCAGGCGGTCGATGACCCGCACAGCATCCTCTCCAGTGACCCGCTTGCTGACGCATGGGGCCTGGAACCGCACGCGAGCGTGAGTGTCGCGACGTTCGAGCAGGTCTCGCCGAAGCGCGACATGCTCTACCTCGACAAGGCCTGGTCCGCCCTGCAGTCCCTCACGTGTCCGACGACCGATGTTCCCGACGCAGGCTCCTGCTACCGGATGTTCGAGGGGAGCGTAACGATGCACGGGCTCGGGTGGGACCCGTGGGTGAGGACGATCCTCCCGGCGGAGGTGCCGGCGATTCGGGACGACCTCTGTGCGATCGACGAGGACCAGGTGCGAACGTGGGCGCGCACCTGGCGCAGTCGGCACGGAGCCGACGATGACGACGAGCTCCGCTACCTCCTCGAGTACCTCACGCGGGCACAGGAGTTCGTCGAGGCGCTCGCGACAGACGGTCGCGGGATGGTCTACCTCATCGGGTGACTCAGTCCGAGCTATCCGCTGCCGCCGCGTCAACGGATGTCGGTGCGTTCCTTCAGAATGGACGCGTGCCCGCCGTCGCCCAGGTTCTCGAGCTCGCCCAGCTTGCGGAGCGCGATGCGGCGTGGAAGCTGCTTCGAGCCGACAGTGCACCCGTGGTCGCCGGTCTTCTCGGCACCCATCTGGGTGGAGACGAGCGCCGAGTCGACGCTGAGGAGCTGTACGAGCGGATCGATGCCGACCTCGAGCGGCTCCGTGCGCAGGGGCTGATCTTGCCGCTGACTGCGAAGGGGTACTGCGGGGAGTGGCGATCGGCCGGCTTCCTGGTGCGTCGGCCGTCATCGGAAGCGCGGGGTGAGACGCTCGAGCTTTCCCCGGATGCGATCGCCGGGATCCGCTTCTTGCAGGGGCGTGCCGCCCCGCGTTCGAGTGTGACCGAGTCTCGGCTTGCGAGCCTTGCGGCGCAAGTCCGTCGCCTCGCGATCGACACCGATCCTGATGCGTCAGCGCGCATCGCACTGCTCGAGGAAGAGATCGAGTCGATCGAGCGGCGGATCGAGAGCCTGCGTTCGGGTGACGAGACCGCGATCGACGAGGACCGGGCGCTCGAGCGCGTTCGCGATGTGTTGGCGCAGGCGGCGGACGTACCGGACGATTTCGCTCGGGTGCGTGCTGAGTTCGAGACGCTGAATGCGTCGCTGAGGGCGAAGATCGTCGAGTCCGATGTTTCTCAGGCGTCAGTCGTCGACGAAGTCTTTCGCGGAATCGACCACATCTCCGACTCGGATGCAGGCCGCAGTTTCGCTGCCTTCTCCCAGCTCGTGCTCGACCCTGCACTCGGTGCCGCGTTCGAGGCCGACATCCGCCGCATCCTCGACCGCGGATTCGCTCGTGATCTCACCTCGGATGAGCGCCGGGCACTGCGCGCCTTCCTCACAACGCTCAAGGGACGAAGCGCGGAGATTCACGACGTCATCACATTGTTCGCCCGGGCGCTCCGCCGCTACGTGCAGTCGCAGGACTACCAGCGCGACCGGGTATTGAGGACTCTTCTGCGGGAGGCTCAGCACGCGGGGGTGGAAGCCGCTGCGCATACGCGCCCGTGGTATCCGACGTCTCTCACGCTGGATCTCTCTGCTGTCGCGCTGTCGAGCGTTGGAGCGATCGATCTTCACGATCCTGCCGAATTCGCTGCCACCGAAGAGGTCGTCACGCAGCCGGCATCCCTCGCGAGTCTTGAGGAGTTGCGGGCGATCGCACGCGAGACCGAGATCGACTTCGACGAACTCACCCGGAACGTCAACGACCTGCTCGCCGAGGTGTCATCGTGCACCGTCGCAGATGTCCTTGCTCGATACCCCGCGACCCAAGGTGTGGGCAGCGTGATCGGACTTCTCTCGATCGCCGCCGAGCAGGGCACCGTTGACGATGAGCCCGAGGTGCTCGCTTGGCAGGGCGCCGACGGAGTTCCGCGGGCGGCGATCGTCGCCGCGCACCGATTCACAGGAGCGGTGACATGACCGAACCGACCACAGCGGATGTCGCCCCCGACGAGCACACTGGCCTCTGGCGTGGCGACGCGGGCGAGCTTCCGGATCGTACGCGGCGGGTCTTGCTGCGTCTGGTGCGTGGCCCGTATCTTTCCGGAGCGCGCGAGGCGCAGCTGTGGGCGGTGCTGCTCACCGACGAGGCTGTCCTCCGCTCCCGGCTTGCCGATTTGTTCCTCGAATTGGTCATCGATCGGGACAACGAGTTCGCCTTCGTCCGCAACGCTCCGTCCGAAGATGCCCCGAAGGCGGTGCGGTCTGAGGCGTTGACGTTCCTCGACACCGCAATGCTGCTTGTCTTGCGCCAGACGCTGCTGAGTGAGGAGGGCCGCGGGCGCGTGATCGTGGGGCAGGCGGAGGTGTTCGAGCAGCTCGCCGTGTTCCGCACCCCGGACCGTGATGAGAAGGACTTCGCGAGCCGCGTCAACTCGTCGTGGAACAAGATGCAGAACAAGCTCCGCGTGCTGCACGCCGTTGGCGATGACCGTGCCGAGATCTCGCCGGTGCTACGACTGCTCGTCGATGCCGACCAGATCCGCGCGATCACATCTGAGTACCACCGGATCGCCCGAGAGGGCGGAGGAGAATCCGCTGCCCCGTCGACGGATGCCGAGGATGACACAGAATGACGATGCTGAGCTTCCCCACCGACGAGCCGGAGGTCGATCCGACCAGGCCCGGCCAGTGGCGACTCGCCCAGATCGAACTCGTCAACTGGGGTACGTTTGCGGGCCACGTCTCCGTGGATGTCGCGCGCGCCGGCCACCTGTTCACCGGCGCATCCGGATCGGGCAAGTCGTCGCTACTCGACGCGATCGCCGCCGTCCTCACCCCCGACAGGTGGCTGCGCCTCAACGCGGCGGCTCAGGATGGCGCTTCCCGGCAGAGCGATCGGACGCTGATGAGCTATGTGCGTGGCGCCTGGAGCAAGGAAGCTGACGAGACTGCCGATCGGGCCACCACGACCTACCTGCGCTCGAAGGCAACCTGGAGCGGCATCCTGCTGCGCTACGAGAATCTCCGCGATGAACCGGTCGTCCTGCTGCGGGTGTTCCACGCACCGGGCACGCGCACCGAACCGACCGCGTTGAAGGACGCACGGATCTTCGCCCGCGGTCACCTGGGGCTTCTCGAGGTGAAGCCCCACGTCGAGGGCGGAATCGACGCTCGCCGCATGTCGAAGGCCTTCCCCGACGCGCTGATCACCACCGGCGGGAGACACGGACGCTTTCATGAGCGCGTCGTCCGCCAGTTCGGCTTCCGCGGAGACGCGACACTTCAGCTTCTCCACAAGACACAATCAGCGAAGAACCTCGGCACCCTCGACGCCTTGTTCCGCGGGTTCATGCTCGACCAGCCGGGAACCTTCGCGCGAACCGCGACCGCAGTCGAGCAATTCACGGAGCTCGATGCTGCCCACAAGCACGTCGTCGACCTGCGGAAGCAGGCTGATGCGCTCCGAAAGGTCGATGAGGCGATCACCGCGTTCGATCTGGCCGGCGCCGAGGTGGCGGCGATCTCTGATCTACACGATGCAGTCGAACCCTTCACGGCGGGACTCAAGCTTCGGCTCGCGAAGGAGGCCGCGGGCCCCGCGCGCGCCAGGCTGGCACGCGCCGAGAGCGAGTTGAGCGACGCCGCGCGCGAGCAGCGGTTGGCATCCGAGGCGCTGGACAGCGCGAAGGCGCGTGTTCGGGACGAGGGCGGCGCGCGGGTCGAGCTTCTGCAGGAGCGGATCGAAAGTGCGCAGCGCGCCGAGGATATCGCCGGGCAGTATCGAGCCCAGCTGACCGCTGAGTTGGCGCGCATCGGTGCGCCGATGCCCGAGGATCCCGAGCAGTTCGCCGAGCTCCTTGCGGCGGCCGTCACCGAGGCTGCGCGCGATATCCCCGCGGTGTCGTATGAGGTGCGTGACGCCGCGAGCCAGGCGCGCAAGGCAGTGGACGAAGTCACGAAGCAGATTCAGGCGTTGAGAGATCACCGGAGCAACCTCGATGAGAGGCTTCTGAGCGCCCGGCGATTCCTCGCGGACGCTGTCGGCGTGCCGGCATCGACATTCCCCTTTGCGGGCGAGCTGATCTCGGTGGCCGAGCAGCACTCCGGCTGGCGCGGCGCGGCAGAGCGAGTGATGGCGCCGTTTGCGCCGACGCTCCTCGTGCGCGACGAACACCTTGTCGCCGCGCGGCGGGCAGCCGACTCGCGGACACTCGGCGTCCGGCTCGTCATCGAAGCGGTCCCGCACTCCGTCGACGAGCCGCGTCGCCCCAAGGATTCCCGCTCGCTCGTTCATCGCCTCGTGGTGAGCGACGGGCCCTTCGCGTCCTACGTCCGCAAGCGAATCGCCAACGAGTTCGACTACGCCTGCGTTTCACACCCCGACGAGCTCGACGGCGTCGACCGGGGCGTCACGATCGGGGGCCTCGTCAAGCGCAACTCACGCAGGTACGAGAAGGACGACCGTCACGATGTCGGCGATGCCACCCGGTGGATGCTCGGCGGCGACACTCAAGCGCGACTTGAAGCGCTGCTAAGCCGTCGCCGCGAAGCGGAACTCGCGAAGGACAAGACTGCTGCCCGCGAGTCGGATGCGGACTCGCTCCATCAGGACGCTGTCAGTCGGCGCGACGTCTTCAACCGCGTATCGATGTTCACGTGGAACCAAGTGGATCTCGCATCCGCGACGGCGGTCACCGCCGCCCGGCGCGACGAACTCCGGGTGCTCACCAGCGAGTCCGGGACTCTCCGTGAAGCACAGGAAGCCGCGGAGCGTGCAACCCAGCGGTTGAACGAAACGAACGAGGGTTACGAACGGGCGGTCGGAGATCACGCTGTCGCCGGCAAGAACGTAGAAAGCATCGCGGCGCATATCGCCGGACTCGAGGCAACACCGCATGCACCGGTCGACGAGCGGATCACCGACGCCCTCGAAGGCCGGTTCCGAGCCGAGCGACGCTCGGTGATCCTGGAAACGGTGGACGAAGTCGCGCGAAAGGTGCAGTCGGCACTCTCGAAGGAGAAGGACGCCGCGGCCGGCCGCGCGGCGGATGCTGAGGCCAGCTTCGCCGGGCGCGCCGCCGAGTTCCGGCTCGAGTGGTCCGCTGCATCCGCTGAGCTGACTGCTGACATCCGCGACCGCTACGGCTACCGGGAACTGCGGGAGGGCATCCTCGCGCGCGGCCTGCCCGAGAAGGAGACCGAGTTCCGCAAGCTGCTGCGGGAACGATCGCAGGACGTCGTCGCACACTTGCTCAGCGATCTCCGCGACGCCCCGGGTCTCATCCGCGAGCGAATCCTCCCCGTCAACGCATCCCTGGGGCGGTCCCCGTTCGAGGGAGCGGACCGCTTTCTCGAGATCGATGTGAAGACGACGCGGACCCCGGAGGTTGACGAGTTCCTCACCGACCTCCGCCGCATCGTCGAAGGCAACTGGGCCGACGAGTCGGCCGCCGGTGCCGAGCAACGATTCGCCGTGCTGCAGCGCGTAATCGGTCGGCTTGGATCCAAGGACCGCGTCGACATGGACTGGCGCAACCGAGTGCTCGACACGAGGCTGCATGTGAGCTTCCTCGCGCGGGAGAAGGACGTCACCGGCCGCGTTGTGCGGGTGTATGACTCGGCCGAGGGGCTGTCGGGCGGCCAGAGGCAGAAGCTTGTCATCTTCTGCCTCGCCGCAGCGCTGCGGTACCAGCTGACTGAAGAAGAGGACGACGTTCCGCGGTTCGGGTCGATCGTGCTCGATGAGGCGTTCGACAAGGCTGACAGCCGATACACGCGCAACGCGATGGAGGTGTTCCGCGAATTCGGATTCCACATGATCCTCGCGACACCGCAGAAGCTGCTGCAGACGCTCGAGCCGTACGTGGGCGCGATCACGTCGGTGTCGAACCCCGACCGCGACGCGTCACGGCTGGCGAACGTGGTGTTCTCGGTCGATGAGACTGAGGTCGCCGTCCCGCCGCACGCGGAGTCGCGCGCGTGAGCACGCTTGTCACACCGTCTGACCTGCGCGCGCGGGCGAAGAAACTCTTCGAGCGCGATGCACGCACTTGGGCCGCCGAGCAGCAGACCGATGTCGTGCTCGACGTTCCGCTACGCCCGCCAACGGAGCGGGAGGCGCTGGACGATCTCGATCGGGTTCGACAGTGGGTCGACGCATGGCGCGGTGTGAGCGAGGATTCGGGTATTGAGCTCGAGTGGGTCGTCCGTCATTGGTCACGCATTGGGTCGCAGGAAGTCCCCATTCGCGCGGTGCTGCGCGGTTCGGATTCGATCGCTCGAGCGGCGGGCGAGGCGGATGGTTGGCGACGTCTGGTGGCGCGACTCGACGAGTTGAGGGGCCTGGCCGGGTCCGACGCCGGCGGCGTGCTTCGCGCCCATGCCCGCGCGATCGGCGATCTCGATGGCGCCGACTTCGACAGGCTCGTCCATGTGCTGGCCTGGTTGCGCGAGAACCCGGAATCGGGCCGCCTGGTGCGGGAACTGCCGATCCGCGGCATCCACACCAAGTGGATCGAATCTCGCCGCGGACTCGTGGAGGCGTTGCATCGGGCGGGAACCGGTGCGCCCGGACTGGGCCTTCGCGAGCCGTCACCGCTCATACGGATCCGTGCTCTCGATCCGTCGCTCTCATTCCAGGGGCTCTCCGATGTGTCGGCGCCCGTCGACGACCTTGCGGCAAGCACGATCCGACCCGAGCGTGTGTTCGTGTTCGAGAACCTCGCCACCCTGCTCGCGATGCCGGATGTGCCCCGAGCTATAGCAGTGCACGGTGGCGGTCACCGCGTCGATCTCGTCGCCCGCCTCCCGTGGGCGCAGACGGTCACCTACTGGGGTGATCTCGATTCGCACGGATTCGCCATTCTCAACCGACTTCGAGCCAGGGGAGTGGACGCAACGTCGGCATTGATGGATATGGATACTCTGTTCGACCACCGTGATCTGTGGGGGATCGATCCGGATCCGAATGTCGGCGTGTTCGAGCTGCTCACGCCTGATGAGCGCGCGGCTCTCCAGTCGCTGAGCGCGGAGGGCAACATACGCCTCGAGCAGGAGCGCATTCCGTGGAGCTACGCGCTCGCACGGCTCGGGGTGTCCTGACGAGGCATCTGATCGTTGCTCCAGCGCGCTCCTATTGACTTGTCGGTGACGCGTGGTACCTTAATCGCAACAAACGCAACCACCTGCGTTTACGTGTATTGAGGTGATTTCCGTGTCTCGCGCTGCAGTTGTTGAAGAGACGTACCTTCCCAGCAGGGGAGTCGAGCTTGCCCCTGTGCTGGACTTCCTCACCGCCCATGAGGCCGCCGGTCGGGCTCTTCCCGAGCCGAGGTACTTTCTTGCGGGGGCGCGTCCAGGTGACCAGGTGGAGCTTCCGGAAGAGGTCTACCTCGCTCTCCGCAAGATCGTGGACGCGATGCAGAGCGGGCTTGCCGTGTCAGTTGTACCCCAGACAACACGGCTCACCACCCAGCAGGCAGCGGATCTCCTGAACGTGAGCCGCCCGACCATTGTGAAGCTCCTCGACGAGGGCGAGATCCCGTTCGAGAAGGCGGGAACGCACCGCCGCGTTCTCCTCGCGGATCTCCTCGAATACCGAGAGCGCCGCCGTGAGCGTCAGTACGACATGCTCGCCGCCACGCGCGACTCCGTCGGCGAAGACAACATCGAGCAGACGCTCGAGGACCTGAAAGCGGCGAGGAAGGCAGTGGCAGCGAGGCGGGCTGCCCGACTCTGACTTCGCAGGCTGAGAGGATGGGGTCGTGTTCACGGCGACCCTCGACACCAGCGTGCTGTGGCCGAGCCTGCAGCGTGACTTCCTCCTTTCCCTCGCGGTCGAGGGCGCGTATCGACCGACCTGGAGTTCGGCGATCCTCGACGAGCTCGAGTTCCACGAGGAGGCCAAGCTCGTGAAGCGGGGGATACCCATAGCGGAGGCGGCCAGCCGCGCAGCAACCCTCATCGCTGCGATGCGGCGAGAGTTCGCCGACGCGGAGGTCGAAGGCTGGGAGCCGCTGGAAGGTACGTTCGGGCTTCCCGATCCGGATGACGAGCATGTGGTCGCTGCGGCCGTCATCGCGGGAGCCGGAGCGATCGTCACCGAGAACCTGAAGGACTTCCCTGCAGGCAAGATTCCGCCGGGCATTCAGGTGCTCAGCGCCAGGGAGTTCGCGAAGAACACTGTCGCGCTCAACCCAAGGCATGCACTCGCTGCGGTGCAGGAGATCGCGAGTCGTTCTGGCCGCTACAGTACAGCGCTCACCGTCGAGGAGATTCTCGACATCTTGCGAGATCGATACGGCATGATCGAAGCCGTCGAGATGATGGTCGAAGCCACGTCCGCGTAGTCTCCAGATCGCGTGACTGAAGGGCGAGTGCAGCCACCTGATTTCGCGCCGAACACTCGCCACGTTTCTGCCACGAATCGAACCCGGCCGACCTGATCCAGGAGTACGTCGGCGACGTCAGAATCCGCGGAATCATGCGGTTTGAGTTGGGCTCGATTGTCATTGGCGCGATTTCAAATCCCTCCGTCTCCGCCACTTTTCCTGAACGTAGCTGAGCTGATCTCTTCTCGAAGCGGCATGCGGGCACGATGGAGCATGTGACACATCATCCTCGAGCCGACGAGTGGATTGAGCGGCTGGGACTGCGCGTGCTCGAGGGTGAATCGGGGTGGTGGGCTCCCGCCTTCCGTTCGGATGTGGAAGTCCGAACTGCCGACGGCGCGGCGTCTCCAGCCGCGAACGCAATCTATTACCTGCTCGACCCTCGTCGCCCCATCAACGCGTGGCATTGGCTTGCTGTCGATGACACCCACGTCATCGTCGACGGTGGTCCGGTCGAGTACGTGGTTGTGGATAGCGACGGTGCGGTGACCAGGTCGGTGGTGTCTCGGGAGACGCGGCCGATGATCACTGTCCCGGCCGGATCCTACAAAGCACTTCGACTCGTCGACTCCGCGGGCTTTGCGTTGATCTGTTCAGTTGTCACGCCGGCCTGGACTCCCGAAAGGGTCCGAATCGAACCGCCGGCGCAAATCATGCGGCCCTCATGGCTCGACGACCTCACGATGTCTGAGCTGACGACCGGGAACGTGAGTGCTCCGGGGCGTCCTGACCGGCCGCTGACCTGATCAGGGGTACAAGCCTTCGGCCCGGCGAACTTCAGTCACGTCGCGACATCATCGGCTGTCCGACTCATCAATGCCTCCTCGAGCCGATCGACGAGCAGGATGAAGGCGTCAGCGCCACGCTGCTCTTCGGTGCGTTTGTTGCGTGTTCCTCCGGGGAGGAAGCTGCGCATGTCCTCGGCGTGCAGCTCGGCCGTTATCCATCCGAGCGCGTGCACGAGCGCCGCGCCGCTATCGCCTGCCAGTTTGCCTCCAAAGCTGGTCATGCCGGCGGACTCTTCGGAGTTCTCCATCAGGGCCGTGATCGCTTCGAGAAGCAGTTCGGCGGGTTCGTCTTCCACAAGGACATCAGTGATCGTCATGACGGCACGCTATGTCGTGCATCCGACAGCGATAGAGTTCTTCAGTTTCTGAACACGTTCAGAAAAGCGCTATCGTCGATGTATGGACACCGAGAGGCGGCAGGTCGCCGTGATCGCCGGCGGCAGCGGCTTCGTCGGACGAGCCGTTGTTCAGGCGCTCGCCGAAGACGGCTACGCGGTCCGTCAGATCGGGCGAACTGCGCCGGTCCAGTGGCACGATGCCGCGGCCCTGGCGCGCGCGGTCGACGGTGCAGACGTGGTCATCAACCTCGCGGGTAAGTCCGTGAACTGTCGCTACACGGACCGCAATCGCGCCGGCATCCTGAACTCGCGGGTCGAGACGACGCGAGCGCTGCGCGAGGCCATTGCGACGGCGGAGCGACCGCCGCGGGTCTGGATGAATGCCTCCACGGCGACGATCTACCGTCACTCCACCGATCGACCAAACGCCGAGTCGGACGGTGAGATCGGCTCGGGGTTCTCGGTAGATGTCGCAACGTCGTGGGAGCGCGAGCTCTTCGCCGGCTCGCTTCCCGACACACGCCGGGTTGCGCTGCGGATGGCGATCGTCATCGGCGACGGTCCGGCGACCCGGATGCTGCTGAACCTCGCCCGGTGGGGGCTGGGCGGCACGCAGTTCGACGGATGGTGCCCCCCGCACCACCGCTACCGCGGCATCGGTGACCAACCGACCGGCCCGGCGCGGGCGCCCTGGTACCGCACTCGCGGACGCCAGAGATTCAGTTGGGTGCACACCGACGATGTCGTTGCGGCCGTGCGCTTCATCCGTGACGACCCGCGCATGTCGGGTCCCGTGAACGTCGCCTCGCCCCATCCGAGCGACAATCGCACCCTCATGCGAACGCTGCGCAGCGTGGTCGGTGCGCCGGTCGGGCTGCCCGCCCAGCGCTGGATGCTGGAAGCCGCGATGTGGGTGCTGCGCACCGAGCCCGAGCTGGTCCTGAAGAGTCGGTGGGTCGTGCCGCAGGCCCTGAGCGATGCCGGCTTCACATTCGGGCACACCGACCTGCGAGCAGCGCTCGTCGACGCGAAGGAGGCGATCGATGCCAGCTGAGGTTCGACACACGAAGGGTGAGCGCACCCGTGAGCGCATCCGCTCCGCGGCGCTGCGATCATTTCGCGAGAACGGGTACGACGCGACGACGATCCGGGGGCTGGCCGACGAGCTGGGGATGTCGGTGGGGGCGACGAACTACCACTTCGCGTCGAAGAATCACCTCATCCAGGAGCTGTACCTCGACGTGCAGGAGCGGCACTGGGCCGCGGCTCAGCCGCTCCTCGCCGGCGCAACCGAGCTGATCGAGCGGCTGCGGATCGTCTTCGAGACCGGACTCGACCAGCTCGAGCCGTATCATGCCCACGCGGGAGAGTTCCTCTCGGCTGCGGTGTCGCCCCGGTCGCCGATCAACCCCCTGTCCGCTGAATCGGCAGAGGCTTTCGCGATCGTCGAGGGGCTGTTCGCGGAGGCGATCGACGGCGCGGCACCGACGCGGCTAACCGACGACGTGCGGGAGCGGATGCCGGATGCGCTCGTTCTCGCGCACCTTCTGCTCGCGCTGTTCTGGGTCTACGACACCTCAGAGGGCCGCCAGCGCACGCGGCTCCTGCTCGACAGGTCGCTGCGCCTGCTTTCGGCGGTGCTGCCGCTTGCTCGCCTTCCACTCGTTCGCGGGGCGGTAGCAGAGGTGCTCGCCCTGGTCGGCAGCGTCCGCGCCTGAGGGCCCGCGTCGGTGGCGCGAGCTATCGTGGGAGCGGCCACGAGCAGGAAGAGCGCGCAATGACTGACTTCGCCCGGCGCATGAACGCCATCACGATCGAGCAGCTTCGTGCCACCGGCGCGACGAAGTGGTCGGCAACGGATGGCTCGATCGGGGCCTTCGTAGCCGAGATGGATTTCGGTGTCGACCCGGCCATTACCGCCGCCCTTCATGCGGCGGTCGATGATGGCGCCTTCGGGTACATGCCGCAGCGCATCGCCGCTGATCTGTCGGATGCGACGGCGGGCTTCCTCGAGCGCCGCTACGGCTGGAATGTGCCGGCAAGCGACGTGTGGGGCATCCCAGATGTGATCATGGGCCTCGAACTCGCGATGGAACATTGCTCGGAGCCGGGGTCGAAGATCATCGTCCCCACCCCGTCATACATGCCGTTCCTCATGGTGCCGCCGATGCGCGGTCGCGAGGTCATCGAGATGCCTCTCGCGATTCGCGACGGACGCTACGAATTCGACCTCGACGCGCTGCAGCGGGCGTTCGACGAGGGAGGCAACCTGCTGCTCCTGTGCAACCCGTACAACCCGGTGGGTCGCGTGTTCGCGAGAGACGAACTGATCGGGATCGCCGAGGTCGTCGACCGAAACGGCGGGCGCGTCTTCTCGGACGAGATCTGGGCGCCGCTCGTCTTCTCAGGCGCCACCCATATCCCGTACGCGACGGTGACACCGGCTGCTGCCGAGCACACCATCACGGCCATGAGCGCCTCGAAAGCCTGGAATCTCCCCGGTCTGAAGTGCGCGGAACTCGTGCTCACGAGCGACCGTGACCGCGAGACGTGGGAGCGCATCGGGCGGTTCTCGGGGCACGGCACGAGCAACCTCGGCGCGATCGCCAACGCCGTCGCTTTCCGCAGCGGGGATGCGTGGCTTGCCGACCTCGTGCCCTACCTCGAGGGCAATCGTGATCGGCTGCTCTCGCTCCTTGCCGAGCATCTTCCGGGGGCATGGATGCCGAAACCGGAAGGCACGTACGTCGGGTGGGTCGATTTCCGCGGTGCCGGGATCGACGAGCACCCCGCGGAATACTTCGCGACGGAAGCATCCGTCACCCTGACGGAGGGGACCATGTGCGGCCAGGTCGGCGCCGGGTTCGCGCGCCTCATCTTCGCGACGCCGACGCCTGTGCTCGAAGAGATCGTTCGCCGGCTGGCCGCCGCCCTCTCCTCAGCGCCCGTCTAGGACGACGTCCCCGCAGAGGCGTCGGCAGGTGCGTCGGCGGCGAGTCGCATCCAGGTCTCAACGACGGTGTCGGGGTTCAGGGAGATGGATTCGACACCCTGCGCGAGCAGCCACTCGGCAAGGTCGGGATGATCGCTCGGCCCCTGACCGCAGATGCCGACGTACTTGCCCTGCGCGCGGCACGCCTGAATGGCCATCGACATGAGCTGCAGCACGGCGGGATCGCGCTCGTCGAAGGTGTTGGCGACAAGGCCGCTGTCGCGATCGAGTCCCAGGGTCAGCTGGGTCATGTCGTTCGAGCCGATCGAGAAGCCGTCGAAGAATTCCAGGTACTGATCGGCCAGCAGTGCGTTGGTCGGCAGCTCGCACATCATGATGATCTTCAGGTCGTTGACACCGCGGCGCAGGCCGTTCTCGGCGAGCATCTCGACCACGGCATGACCCTCGCCGACGGTGCGGACAAAGGGGATCATCACCTGGACGTTCGTGAATCCCATCTCGTCGCGCACGTACCGCAGCGCCTCGCACTCCATATCGAAGCAGGCCCGGAAGTCGGGGGAGATGTAGCGGGACGCCCCGCGGTAGCCGAGCATCGGGTTCTCTTCGTGCGGCTCGTAGCGTTCGCCGCCGATGAGGTTTGCGTATTCGTTCGATTTGAAGTCGCTCATCCGGACGATGACCGGTTCGGGTGCGAACGCGGCGGCGATCATCGAGATACCCTCCGCGACGCGCTGCACGAAGAAGTCACGCGGCGACGGGTAGGCGGCGACCCGCTCGTCGATCTGGGCTTGCAGCTCGGCGGGTAGGTCGCCCTCGAGGAGCGCGCGGGGATGGATGCCGATCTGCCGGTTGATGATGAACTCGAGCCGCGCCAGCCCGACCCCCCGGTGGGGAAGGCGCGAGAACGAGAACACCTGGTCGGGCGTGCCGACGTTCATCATGATCTTGACGGGCAGTTCCGGCATCCGATCGAGGTGCGTCTCCTCCTCGGCGAATTCCACCAGGCCCTCGTAGACGAACCCGGTGTCGCCCTCGGCGCACGAGACTGTGACGTCTTGTCCATCGCTCAGGATGCGGGTGGCATCGCCTGCACCGACGACGGCCGGGATGCCGAGCTCGCGCGCGATGATCGCCGCGTGACAGGTGCGTCCACCGCGGTTGGTGACGATCGCTGCGGCCCTCTTCATGATCGGCTCCCAGTCGGGGTCGGTCATGTCGGCCACCAGAACATCGCCCGCGCGGAACGAGTCCATCTGGGCCAGATCGCTCAGCACCCGCACGGAACCCGAGCCGATGCGCTGGCCGATGGCGCGACCTGCCGCCAGGACCGTCCCCGATTCATGCAGGCGGAAGCGGCGGATGACCTTCGCCGACGCGCGAGAGACGACAGTCTCGGGCCGGGCCTGCAGGATGTAGAGCCGCCCGTCGACGCCGTCCTTACCCCATTCGATATCCATCGCCCGGCCGTAGTGCTCTTCGATGACGAGAGCCTGCCTGGCCAGTTCCTCGAGTTCGGCATCCGTCAGCGAGAACCTGGCGCGATCGGCGAGTGGAACATCGACGAAGGCCGTGCTCGCGCCCGCGGCACGACTGTCGGTGTAGCGCATCGCCACCGCTTTCTCGCCGACCGAGCGCTTCAAGACGGCCGGGCGCCCCGCGCGCAAAGCCGGCTTCGAGACATAGAACTCGTCGGGGTTGACGGCTCCCTGCACGACTGCTTCACCCAGTCCGTAGGAACTCGTGAGGAACACCGCCTGATCGAACCCCGACTCCGTGTCGACGGTGAACATGACGCCGGCGGCACCCACATCCGAGCGCACCATGCGCTGCACCCCGGCCGACAGAGCAACCTCGGTGTGATCGAATCCCTGATGCACGCGGTACGCGATCGCGCGGTCGTTGTAGAGCGAGGCGAAGACCCGACGGATCGCGGTCAGGATGTTCTCGATTCCCCCGATGTTGAGGAACGTCTCCTGCTGCCCCGCGAAGGAGGCGTCGGGCAGGTCCTCGGCCGTCGCCGACGACCGGACCGCCCAGGTCACGGCATCCGGATCGGCGTCGTCGTGCAGCAGCCGGTCGTAGGCGGTGCGGATGTCGATCTCGAGGTCCTCGGGCAGCGGGTGCCGCTCGATGCTGGCGCGGATCTCGCCGCCGACGCGCGTGAGGGCTGCGACGTCGTCGGTGTCGAGATCGCGCAAGAGGGCTGCGATCTGGTCGCCGAGACCGTCGTGGGCCAAGAAGCGGCGGTAGGCGTCGGCTGTGGTGGCAAACCCGCCGGGAACCCGCACGCCGAGCGCTGACAGATGAGAGACCATCTCGCCGAGCGAGGCGTTCTTGCCGCCGACGGCTGGCAGATCGGTCATGCCGATCTCGTCGAACCAGAGGACGTTCTTCATGGGTGCTCCTTTGTGAGGGCCGGGAAGGGCTGGGGTGTCAGGCGCGAAGCTTCAAGGTCTGCAGGATGATTGCCGACATCTCCTCGACGCTCTTGGTCGAGGAGTTCAGGAACGGCACGCGCGTGCGGCGATACAGCTCTTCGGCGCGTCGCAGCTCGAGGGTGCATTGCGCGAGGCTCGCGTAGCGCGAATCCGGGCGTCGCTCGTGGCGCACCTGGCTCAGGCGCAGGGGCGTCGTGGTGAGGCCGAAGCAGCGCTCGGCGTGCGGGGCGACGAGCCGCGGGAGTCCATCGGTGGGAAAGTCCTCGTCGGTGAGCGGGTAATTCGCGACCAGGAGGCCGTACTGCAGCGCGAGGTACATGGTCGTCGGGGTCTTGCCGCAGCGCGAGGGGGCAATGATGATGACGTCGGCGAACTCGAGCGCACGCGAACTCTGCCCGTCGTCGTGCTCGATCGCGTACTCGACCGCGCGCATCCGTGCGAAATATGCCTCGGTGTCGCCCACGGTGTGAAATTGCCCGAGCTGCTCGGATGCCGTTGTGCCGAGCGTGCGCTCAAGGTCGGTGAGGTGACCGCCGAGCAGATCGATGCGCGGCGCCGGCGCGGTGTCGAGCACCCGACCGACTGCCGCGTTCTTCATTGTCGAGAAGACGATGGGCGCCAGGCCCGCGGCATCCGCGGCAGCGATCGTCTGTACCACCGTCGCTGCCGCTTCGGCGGTGTCGACAAAGGGAATCGTGTGGCGCTCGAACCGGAAGCCGGGAAAGTTCGCCAACAGGGCGTTGCCCAGTGTCTCGGAGGTGATGCCCGTGCTGTCCGAGACGAAGAACACGGCGCGTTTCGTGCGCGTGTGGTCGCTCAGGGCAGAGGGCATGCCTCGAGGCTAAAGAGATATGTCAGTGCTTACCGCCGCAATTGGCGTCAAGATTGAGCTTTCTTTACGACCCTGCAAACATAACGCGTTCAGACGTGCTCAGCCGGCGAGCTGGTCGAGGTCGCGAAGGTGCCGGTAGGAGCCCTTGAAGTAGAGCAGCGGCTCCTCGCGATGCGACTCCGCCGGGCTCATTCCCACGACCGACCCGATGACGATGAGGTGATCACCCGCTTCGTGCTCGGCCCATGCCTCGCAGTCCACCCACATCAGGGTGTCGGCGATGATCGGGTTCCCCGAGGCGGCAGGTGTCCACGAAACCCCCGCCCACTTGTCGGTGCCGCTACGGGCGAACTGGGTGGCGATGGTGTGCTGATCGTGCGCGAGGACATTCACCGCGAACCTGCCGGTAGCAGCGATCCGGGGGTAGGTCGTCGAGGTCTTCATGACGCTGAACGAGATCAGCGGCGGGTCGATAGATACCGAGAAGAACGACTGGCAGGTGAATCCGATCGGTTCGCCGTTGTCGATCCCCGACACGATCGTGATTCCGGATGCGTAGTGGCCGAGGGTGTCCCGGAACTGGCGGGGAGAGAACGGCACTTCAGGTGTGGCGAGCTGCGACATGGTTTGCTTTCTCTTTCGCCGTCGGTTCAGGATGCCGGGATGTCGGCGCGGAGGGCGCCGGCCAGCGAAGCCACTCGTCGGATATTGCCGGCGTACTCCGCCACTGCCGCGTCCAGGACGTCGTCCACGCGCTCCATCTGGCTGAGGGCCAGGTAGAAGCCGCGTCCGGGCACTGTTGCTCCGAGCTCCACCAAGAGGGGAGACAGTGTGAAGGTCGGCCCCATCGCGTGCGTGAAATCCGCGCCGGTGTGGAGCGGGATTGCCGTGACACCGGCGAGCCCATTCGCGGGATACCGGTCGAGGAAGGCCTTGAGCAGCCCGGTGTAGGTGGCCTTGTAGGTCGGCGAGGCGAAGATCGCGAGGTCGCATTCAGCGACTGCCGCGTTCAGCGCCCCCATGGTCTCCGACGGCCACGCGAAGATCTCTGTGGTGTAGTCGGCCAGGTCGATCACCTGCGCCTCGAACGTTCCGGGGTCGAGAAGCTTCTCGAGCAGAAGTTCGGCGATCTTGCGGGTTCGCGACGCCGGCTTCGGGTTGCCGACAACGACCGCGACTTTGAGTGACATGACTCTCTCACTTCCATACCGATGAACAGGAAGGGATGAGTCGCCGCACCACACCGCGAGAGGGGACGTGGAGCGAACGACATCTCCACACGCCCCGGGATCTTGTGGCCCAGTGCGCCCGCAACGGCTTACGCTGCACATCCATTGTGCACACATTCGTGTTTCGGTCGCGTAAACCGCCCCTCACAGCGCCCGGGTACGTCGATCCTGGGCCGCTCCGAACCACGTCAGGGTATCGGGGATGCAAGACTGGCGTCCCATGGGCATCCTGGCAACTGTCGTCAACGTGTTCGTCGACGAAGCAGGAGATCACGGCAATCCGCTCGGAATCGTGTGGGCATCGAAGGCCACTCGCGGGCGTGAGCAGGACATCGCCGCAGACCTCGGCTTCAGCGAGACCGTGGTCATCGACGCGGTGGAAGGGCGCACTGTTCGGGCGCGAATCTTCACCCCGAAGCAGGAGCTGCGTTTCGCCGGGCATCCCACGGTTGGTCTTGCGGCCTGGCTTCGCGCGGCGGGCGACGACATCCGCCATGTCGCCGTGCCCGCCGGATCTGCGCGAGTGCGGGCGGACGGCGAGTTCACGTGGATCAGTGCCGACGTGGACTGGGCGCCGGAGTTCGAACTCGAACAGCTCGACTCGCCGGACGAAGTCGACGCCGTCGACCCGGATGCCTACACCGAGGGCATGCACTATGTCTGGGCGTGGCTCGATGAAGAAGCGGGGAAAGTGCGCACGCGGATGTTCGCGCCGGGGCTCGGCATCCGTACCGATGAGGCGACCGGGTCAGCAGCGATCCGGCTGACTGCAGCGCTCGGCCGCGACCTGCAGATCGAGCAGGGAGCAGGTTCGAGGCTCGTCACGCACCGTCGAAACCTTGGCCGCGAGGTCGAGATCGGTGGCCGGACGACGCCGGGGCGCGACGTCGAACTCGCGTGACACGCATGGCGGCTGCCAGCGCTGCGCTCAATCGTGGGGAAGGAGCATCGGCACCGCCCGCAGGAACGCCTGTTCGTCGAACTCGTTCAGCAGAACCCGCTGCAGCACGAAACCGGGAATGAGACTGAGCAGGACTGGTGCCGTGGCGGTGCTCCAGGATGCCGGGTCGGCGATGCGTTCGGGATGAGTGCGTGCCCAGGCCAGCAGGCTGTCGCCGACAGTGGCGCGAAGGCTGCCGAGGGTCGACTCGATGAGGCGGCGCATCCCGGGATCGACGCTGGCTTCCGCCCAGATCTGGAGGAGGACGTCCATCGGCATCTGGGTGCGCACCCCGTGGATCAGTGTGAGGGCGATCTCGGCGGGTGAGAGCGGGTGCTCGCGCGCCGCGCTCTCCACGTCAGCGCGGCGTTCCTCCAGCAGCCGCGACGCGACAGCGAGGACGAGGTCCTGCTTGCTCGCGAAGTAGCCGTAGATGGCGCCCGCCGAGAGGCCCGACTCGGCGATGATGTCGGCCATCGACGTGCGCTGGTACCCCGATCGCGCGAAGCAGCGCAGGGCCGCATCGAGGATCTCGGCTCGACGGGCGTCGCGCCGGGCCTCGCTGATCTTCGGCATCCACCCTCCTCTTTCGCCCCGCGTCGAACGGGTCTTGCCAGAATAGGCGGTCATCCTCATAATAAAGAACGAACATTCGTTTTAGGAGGATCGATGACTCATTCATCCACGACAACCGATCCCGGGCTGTCCGC
Organism: Microbacterium sp. UBA1097; assembly: GCF_002313585.1. NCBI lineage: Bacteria > Bacillati > Actinomycetota > Actinomycetes > Micrococcales > Microbacteriaceae > Microbacterium > Microbacterium sp. UBA1097. Next base: position 51,168 of record NZ_DCBW01000046.1, read on the forward strand.
TCCGACACCCTGGTCGCGCGCACTGGGCGTGGCTGTGGTCCTGTCGCTGGTCGTTGGAGTGATCCTTCTGCTGTTCGCCTGGCCGGCCGTGACAGCCTCCCCGCAGAACCTTCCGGTCGGGGTCGTCGGCGACGACGCTCAGGTCACGCAGGTCGAGGCGACGGTGTCGGAGAAGGCGGAGGGCGCCGTCGCCCTCACGCGCTACGACTCCCGGGATGCTGCCGTGGCTGCGATTGAGCGTCGGGAGAGCTACGGCGCGATCGTTCTGGGTGCCAGCCCGACAGACGCACCCGAAGTGTTGACGGCAAGCGCGGCGAGTTCGACCGTCGCGCAGATGCTCAACGACCTCGCGCAGAGCATGCAGGCTGTCATTGACGAACAGATCCGCTCCACGGTCGAAGCGCAGATCACTGCCGCACAACAGGAAGTTGCCGCCCGCATCCAATCCGTCCTCGAAGCAGTCCGAAGCGGACAGACTCCGCAGATCCCTGAGGCTGGATCCTCCGGGTCGGTGCAGATCCCGGTCGTGACTGTCACGGTCACCGACATCGTGCCGTTCGCCGCGTCCGACCCGCGAGGCGCCGCACTGGGTGTGGCATCGTTCCCCCTTGTCCTCGGCGGGCTCGCCGTCGGAATCGTCTCGACGCTCGTGGTCCGAGGCAGCGCGGTCAGGCGCGTGACGACCGTCGTGGTTGCAGCAGTCGGCGCCGGTCTTGTGCTCGCCGGCATCCTGCAGGGGTTGTTCGGCGCCCTTCAGGGCAGCTTCTGGCTCAATGCCGCAGCGTGCGCCGCGACCATCGCGGCGATCGCGGCGACAGTGACCGGGTGCGCAGGACTGCTCGGACCGGCAGGCGTTGGTCTCGGCGCTGCCTTCACGATGCTGTTCGCTAACCCGCTCTCTGCGGCAGCGATTCCCGTCGAGTTCCTCCTCCAGCCGTGGGGTGCGATCGGTCAGTGGCTGCCGCCGGGCGCTGCTGCAACTCTTCTGCGGTCGCTGTCATACTTCCCGGATGCGGCAACCGCACAGCAGTGGACCGTGCTTCTGCTGTGGGCGGCTGGCGGGCTCGCACTGACGCTCGTCGACCTCCCAGCTCGCAGGCTGCGGGCGGGCCAGACCGCGGCCGAACACCCGCTGACCGTTTAGGCGTCAGTACAACTGGAACAGCTGAGAGGCGATCGCGCCCAGATCGGCGTTGGCCTGGAGAACCGCCTGCACCTCGGTGATCGGGACATCATTGACGAACACGGCGAAGGCGAGGCGTCGGCCGGAGGCGGCATCCAGGTATCCGGCAAGCGCCTTCGTCTCGAGGAGGTAGGGAGTCTCGGTTCCCGGTCCGACGAGTGTGCCGGTCTTCGCGTGCGCAGACCCGATCGCGGGGTCGCCCTCGGGCAGCACGTCCGCCAGGGAGCCGTCGACCCCGAGGATCGGCGTGGACTCGAGGAACGTCGTGAAGTACGGCGCATCAGTCAGGGAAACCAGATACGAGGTCATTGCCGCCGGGGTGATGCGGTTTCCCGGCAGGCCCTGACCGTCAGCGATGACGACGTCCTCAGGACCGAGGCCCGCCGCCTCGAGCACGCTCATCTGCCGCGCAAGTCCGGCCTCCAGGGTTCGTTCACCATCTTGCGCAGCCAGGAGTAGGGGGAGCTGGTTCGCGCCGAGGTTGTGGCTGACCTTGTTGATCAGGCGGGCGGTTTCCGAGAACGGCGGCGATGTGAACGTGGCGACCGGGGCTTCGTCATCGAGTTCAGATGACGGGGGCAGCTTGGCAGAGCTCGGTGATACCGCGTCGGCCTCGACGGTGACACCCGCCCGGGCCAGCGCCTCGATGAACAGGGTCCGGGCCCACGCGGCGGGTTCAGGAACCTGGTACGTCTGCACCACGGGGTCTACGCCCAGGGGTATCGTTCCGGTGGCGGTGAGGATGCCGTCCCGCTCCGTGATCGTGATATCGAATCCGCTGTCGGCGTCCGCCGTGCTCACCTGGTTCTCGAGGGAGTAGGCGGCGGTCTCGGGGCGCCAGCTCGCGGTCGTGGGATCGCCGACTGCCTCGCCGGGTGTGAGAACGATGTCCACCAGATTGTCGTTGACCACGATCGGTGAGATCGGCACTCCATCCAACACGACGGGATCCCACAGCCTGTCATCGACGAGGACGTCTCCTGTGACGGCACGGATGCCGGAAGCCGCGACCTGCTGCGCAAGATCGTCGAGGCCGGCTAGCGGGTCTTCGGGGGTGAGGGTTGCCAGTCCCGGAAGGACGTTCGCGTCGTAGTGGTCGAAGTTGGGCACATCCAGGGTGCCGTCTGACATGGTGCGGCCCCCGAGGGTGAGGTCCCCGGAGCCGCGCAGAATGAGGTCTCCCTCGAGGATGCCGTCGGTGACCTCACCGATTGCGATGACGGGCGTCGTGAACGTCGCGTCTGCGCCGAGCAGGTCGAGGGCTGCGGTGACGGACAGGATCTTCGCGGTCGACCCGGTGAGGAACTGATCGTCGGGGTTCACCGCGATGAGGGTCTCGCCGCTGTCGATGTCCATCACCGACATCCCCCACCGGCCACCCTCATAGGTGGGCTGGTTCATGATGGCCGCGATGGTCGGCGGCACGTCGGGTTCGGAGGTCGCGGCGCAGGCGACGACTGATGTGGCGGCGCACACGATCGCTGCGAGGGCCACCGTTCGTCGGGTGCGACGGAGCATAGGACGGAGTCTATCGAGGCGCCGTCATCGTCCCGACCCTCGCGGTGCTCCAGGCGGGTACGCTTTCCATGTACTAAGACATGGAAAGCGCCGGACGGGAGAGCGCGGATGAGCATGATGCGCGGTGGTTTCGGCGGGGGCCTCACTCGCGGGGCCGACGAACGCACGCAGCGGGAACGCAACGCGGAGGCGCCCCACATCCCGCACCTCGGGCGGCGCATCGTCGCGCTGTTCTCGCCGTACCGCGGGCGGCTCAGCATCACCGCGGTTCTCGTCATCCTGAGCGCTGCCCTCGGCGTCATCCCGGCGCTCCTGGTCGAGCAGGTTTTCGACCTCGCGCTGTTCCCGGCATCCGGCGGACCCAATATTGCGCTGCTGATCGAGCTCGTTGCGCTCATGATCGGGCTGTTCGTGCTGTCTGCGGGGCTGAACGTCCTGCAGACGTGGCTGACCTCGTCGGTGGGAAACCGCGTCACCGGCGACCTGCGGGTCCGGCTCTTCCAGCACCTGCAGTCGATGGAACTTGCGTTCTTCACGCGCACGAAGACGGGCGTCATCCAGTCCCGGCTTCAAAACGATGTGGGCGGGGTGGCGAGCGTCCTGACCAACACGTTCACCTCGATCCTCGGCAACAGCGTCACCGTCATCGCGTCGCTCGTAGCGATGGTCATCATCGACTGGCGGCTGACACTCGTGGCAGTGGTCATGCTGCCGGTGCTCGTGGTCGTTCAGCGGCGCGTCGGTCAGGTGCGTGCCCGGATCGCGGCGCAGGCCCAGGAATCACTGTCAACGCTCACCGCCATGACCCAGGAGTCGCTCTCGGTCTCGGGCATCATGCTCACGAGCTCGTTCAATCGCGCGGACTACGAGACCGGTCGCTATGCCGACGAGACCACCCGTCAGGTCTCCCTGCAGATCCGGCAGGCGATGAGCGGCCAGGGCTTTTTCGCGGTCGTCGGCGTCATCATGTCGGCAGTCCCGGCGGTCATCTATCTGCTCGCGGGTGTGTTCATCACGGGCGGCGTCGACATCACGGCCGGCGCGATCGTGGCCTTCACCGCCGTGCAGGGGCGCCTGCTCTTTCCGCTCATGGCGCTCATGCGGGTTGCGCTCGACGTCCAGACCTCGATGGCGCTGTTCGCCCGCATCTTCGAGTACCTCGACCTCGAGCCCGCTATCGTCGACGCTCCGGATGCCATCGACGTCGATGCAGCGCCGGGGCCGGTCGGTCGGATCGAGTTCCGCGACGTCTCGTTCCGCTACCCCGGCGCGGGTGAGGACGCGGCGACCCTGCACAATGTGTCCTTCGTGGCGGAACCCGGTCAGCACATCGCCTTCGTCGGCTCCAGTGGCGCGGGCAAGACGACGATCCTCTACCTTGCGCCGCGCATGTATGAGGCGTCGTCGGGTGCTGTGCTGTTCGCCGGCGCCGACGTTCGGGATCTCCGCCGGGAGTCGCTGCTCGACAGCGTGGGGATCGTCTCGCAAGAGACGTATCTCTTCCACGCGTCGATTCGCGAGAACCTGCTGTACGCGAAGCCGGAGGCCTCTCCCGACGAGCTCGAGGAAGCATGCCGCGGCGCGCATATTCATCACGTCATCGAGTCCTTCCCCGACGGCTACGACACGATCGTGGGCGAGCGGGGCTATCGCCTGTCCGGTGGCGAGAAGCAACGGATCGCGATCGCGCGGGTGCTGCTGAAGAACCCACCCGTCCTCCTTCTGGATGAGGCGACCAGCGCGCTCGACACCGTCTCGGAACGGACCGTGCAGCAGGCGTTGGATGCCGCGGCGCAGGGCCGCACGACCCTGACGATCGCGCACCGCATTTCGACGATCGTCGCCGCCGACGTCATCCACGTCGTGGAGGCGGGACGCATTATCGAAAGCGGCACGCACGCCCAGCTCCTCGCGGCTGGCGGCGCGTATGCGCGACTTGTCGCGCACCAGCAGGAGAGTGCCCTTTCCGTGATCTGACGGTTGCCGTCGGCCGCCGGCGCTGGGAAGCTGAGAGCGTGCGCGTTTGGGTGCGCGCCTCGCCCATGGAGGAACACACGATGGCTGGCAAGTTCGATCTGAACACGACCACTCTCGGGCAGTTGCTCGATGACCCGGAGGCGCGCGCGATCATCGACGAACTGGTTCCCGAGCTTCCGACACACCCCATGGTCGGGATGGCGAAGGGTATGCCTGTGAACACCGTGCTGACCTTCGCGGGCGGCCAGGTCGACCCCGAGATCGTGGCGCAACTGAAAGCGCGCATCGGCGCACTCTGACCGTCCCGCCTTCGTCATCGGTGGGCGCAGCGCAGCAGTACGCTGAGGGCCCATGAGCGATGTCACCCGTCCGGCGCGTCCTGCCGGGGTGCGCGAGGTAGCCCGGCTGGCGGGAGTATCGACACAGACGGTGTCGCGGGTCATCAACAACTACCCGAACATCCGGCCCGAGACGCGGATGCGTGTGCTCGAGGCCATGCGAGCACTCGACTACCGGGTCAACAACGCCGCGCGAGCGCTCGGCACGGCATCCACGCGCACCATCGGGGTCATCGCAACGGATGCCACCCTCTACGGCCCCACGGTGGGAATCGCGGCTCTCGCCGAAGCCGCTCGGGAGGCGGGCCTGTGGATCGCGACTGCCTACGCTGATGCCAGCGATCCGGCCGCGATCGACGGAGCGATAGCCCACGTGCTCGCTCAAGGCATCGACGGGCTCGTGCTCGTTGCCCCGCACGCGCGGATGGTTGCCGCGCTGCGCGAAAGGGAGCTGGGCGTGCCGGTCGCCGCGCTGCACGCAGACGAGGGCGCAGGAGCGCAACACGAAGGCGCAGCGCTCGCTGCGGCACACCTCGTGGGCCTCGGACACCGACGGATCGGGCGTCTCGGCGGGCCCGTCGACTGGCTTGAAGAGGCATCTCGTGCCCAGGGCGCCGAGGCGGGACTCCATCGTGCCGGCCTGTCCCTCACCCATGAGTGGCGGGGAGACTGGTCAGCTCGATCCGGCGCGGACCGCGCCGCGGAGGTCGCTGCCGCGGTGCAGGCCGGTGAACTGACCGCGATCCTTGCCGCGAACGACCAGATGGCGCTGGGGCTCATGGCAGGGCTCGCCGGGAGCGGCATCCGGGTTCCGAACGATCTCGCGGTCGTCGGCTTCGATGACAACCCGGATGCGGCGTTCTATGCGCCCGCGCTCACCACGGTTCGCGTTGATGTGCTCGGTGACGCGCGCCGCTGCGTCGCCGAGGTTACGGGGGGCTCGACCGGGGGGCTCAGCACAGCGTCGGCTCCGGCTCGGCTCGTCATCCGGGCCTCGAGTGCGCCGCTGACGATCTGACCTCCCGGGGCGTGGTGCTGCGACGGTCAAGACTGGCGGATCCCAAGTGTTACCGGTAACATTCGGGGCGTGCCCAGTCGGTGCAGACAAGCGCGACGACGAGGGTGTCTCGGAAGGATTCATCGATGACCGAAATCGACAGTGCCCATTTCGACAGTGCCGTCAGCGAAGCGATCGCTCGGGTCCGTGCCGATGTCGCGGCGTTGCATTCCGAACTGGTTCGCTACGGACTGATCGTCTGGACCGGCGGGAACGTCTCGGGTCGCGTTCCGGGCGCTGACCTGTTCGTCATCAAGCCGTCGGGCGTCTCGTACGACGATCTGGCCCCCGAGAACATGATTCTCTGCGACCTCGACGGCAACGTCGTTCCCGGCAGTGTGGGAAGCGAACGCTCGCCCTCGAGCGACACCGCCGCTCACGCCTACGTGTACCGCCACATGCCCGAGGTCGGCGGGGTCGTTCACACCCACTCGACGTACGCCGTCGCGTGGGCAGCGCGCGGAGAAGAGATCCCGTGCGTCATCACGGCGATGGCCGATGAATTCGGCGGGCCGATCCCGATCGGCCCGTTCGCGATCATCGGCGACGACTCGATCGGCCGCGGCATCGTCGAGACACTGCGTGGTCACCGCTCACGCGGGGTCCTCATGCAAAACCACGGACCCTTCACGATCGGGTCGAGCGCGAAGGATGCCGTGAAGGCCGCCGTCATGCTCGAAGATGTCGCCCGCACCGTGCACATCGCGAAGCAGGCGGGGCCGGTGATTCCGATTCCGCAGGAGGCGATCGACAGCCTCTACAACCGCTACCAGAACGTGTACGGCCAGTCGACGGACGACCGTCGATGAGCGCCCTGAATACGGAAGAAGGCCGGGAAGCGATCGCCGCCGGGCGAGCGAGCCTGGGGATCGAGCTCGGCTCGACCCGCATCAAAGCCTGCCTCGTCGACGAGCGTGGACGGGTGCTCGCGATCGGCAGCCACGAGTGGGAGAACAGTTACGTCGATCGGGTGTGGACCTACCCCCTCGATGAGGTGTGGGCGGGCATCCAGGCTGCGTACGCGGCGCTCGGCATCCGGGTTAAGCACGCCTACGGGATTGTGATCGAGTCCCTCGCGAGCATCGGCATCTCGGCCATGATGCACGGATACCTGGCCTTCGACGCCCACGACCAGGTGCTCGTGCCGTTCCGCACCTGGCGCAACACCAACACGGGTGCTGCAGCGAGCGAGCTCAGCGCCCTGTTCGGTGTGAACATCCCGCTTCGCTGGTCGATCGCCCACTATCGGCAGGCGATGCTGGATGCCGAGCCACACGTCGGCGCCATCGACCATCTCACGACGCTCGCCGGCTACGTCCACACCGCTCTGACCGGCCGCCGTGTGCTCGGTGTCGGCGACGCGTCGGGCATGTTCCCCATTGATCCGGCCACCGGCAGCTATGACGCTGACCTCGTGTCGTGCTTCGATGCCCTAGCCGGCGACGCCGCGCCGCGTCGCCTCCTCGAGGTGCTCCCGACCGTCCTGCCGGCCGGCGCCGAGGCGGGGGAGCTCACCGCCGAGGGTGCCGCACTGCTGGACCCGACCGGGGCGCTGCGGCCCGGCGCGGTGTTCTGCCCACCCGAGGGTGATGCGGGTACCGGCATGGTCGCGACCAACGCCGTCGCCCCCCGCACCGGAAACGTCAGCGCGGGCACGAGCATCTTCGCGATGATCGTCCTCGAGCGTCCGCTGTCGGCCGCGCACGACGAGCTCGATATCGTCACGACTCCCGCCGGTGACCCCGTCGCGATGGTGCACTGCAACAACGGCGCCTCGGAGCTTGCCGCGTGGGTGGGTGTCTTCCAGCGCTTCGCGGACCTCATCGGCTCCCCGCTGCCGCCCGACTCGGTGTACGAGGCCCTGTTCACCGAGGCGCTCACCGCCGCACCGGATGCCGGGGGCATCCTCTCGTACAACCACCTCTCCGGCGAGCCCATTGCGGGCCTCGACGAGGGCCGACCCTTGGTCATCCGCACCCCCGACAGCCAGCTCACGCTGGCGAACTTCCTGCGCTCGCAGCTGGCGGGAGTGTTCGCGACGCTGAGCCTCGGGATGCGCGTGCTCGATGACGAGGGCGTGAAGGTCGACCGGATGCTCGCGCACGGCGGCATCTTCCGCACCGCCGGGGTCGCCCAGCGGGTGCTATCGGCAGCCCTCGACACTGCGGTGTCGGTCGAACGCCACGCCTCCGAGGGCGGTGCGTGGGGGATCGCCGTCCTCGCCGCCTACGCCGCCGCACGCCGCACGGGTCAGACCGACGCATCCCTTGCCGCGTACCTCGACGCCGTCGTCTTCGCCGACGCAGAGTTCGCCACCGTCGTCCCTGACCCGGTCGAGGTTGCCGGCTACGCCTCCTACCTCGACCGCTACCGCGCGGGCCTTGCCGCCGAGCGCGCTGCCGTCACCGCTCTCTAAGTCCTCATCTCCCCTCATCGAAGAAGGATTCCCATGGTTTCTCTCAACACCTTCGCCACCCGCGAGGTCTGGTTCGTCACCGGCAGCCAGAACCTCTACGGCGAAGAAACCCTCCGTCAGGTCGCCGAGCAGTCGCAGGCCGTCGCTGCCGGGCTCGCAGACCTCCCCATTCGCGTCGTCTGGAAGCCCGTGCTGAAGGATGCCGACAGCATCCGTCGGCTCGCCCTCGACGTCAACGCGCGCGACGAGGTCATCGGCATCATCGCGTGGATGCACACCTTCAGCCCCGCCAAGATGTGGATCGGTGGCCTCGACGCCCTGCAGAAGCCGCTGCTGCACCTGCACACGCAGGCCAACGTCGAGCTGCCCTGGAGCGAGATCGACTTCGACTTCATGAACCTGAACCAGGCCGCGCACGGCGACCGGGAGTTCGGATACATCCAGACGCGCCTGGGCGTGCCGCGAAAGACCGTGGTCGGGCACGTCTCGAACCCCGCCGTACGTGACCAGATCGAGACGTGGCAGCGCGCTGCCGCGGGCCTTGCCGCGGTGCGCTCGCTCAAGCTCGCCCGCTTCGGCGACAACATGCGCTACGTCGCTGTCACCGAAGGCGACAAGACCGAGGCCGAGATCCGCTTCGGCGTGCAGGTCAACACGTGGGGCGTCAACGAGCTCGCGGATGCCGTGGCCGCGGCATCCGATGCCCAGATCGATGCGCTCATCGACGAGTACGAACAGGCCTACGACATCGTTCCGGAGCTCCGTCGCGGCGGCGAGCGCCACCAGTCGCTGCGCGATGGCGCCGCGATCGAGGTCGGGCTTCGCTCGTTCCTGGAAGCCGGCGGCTTCGGGGCGTTCACGACGAGCTTCGAAGACCTCGGGGCCCTGAAGCAGCTGCCGGGCCTTGCCGTCCAGCGGCTTATGGCCGAGGGGTACGGCTTCGGTGCCGAGGGCGACTGGAAGACCGCGATCCTCGTGCACGTCGCGAACGTCATGGGTGAAGGCCTGCCCGGCGGGGCGAGCCTCATGGAGGACTACACGTACGACCTCGTCCCCGGCGATGAGAAGATCCTCGGTGCCCACATGCTCGAGGTCGCCCCGACCCTCTCCAGTGCCAAGGCGACTCTCGAGATCCACCCGCTCGGGATCGGCGGCAAGGATGACCCGGTGCGCCTGGTCTTCACCGCCGACCCCGGCCCCGCCGTCGTGGTGGCGATGAGCGACATGCGCGACCGGTTCCGCCTCGTCGCCAACGTCGTCGAGAACGTCGCCGCGCCCGACCTGCCGAACCTGCCGGTCGGCCGCGCGGTCTGGAAGCCGGCGCCCGACTTTGCAACCTCCGCGGCGTGCTGGCTCACCGCCGGTGCCGCGCACCACACCGTGATGTCGACTGCCGTGGGTATCGAGGTCTTCCGCGACTTCGCCGAACTTGCCGAGACCGAACTGCTCGTCATCGACGAAGACACCACCGTCCGTGGGTTCCAGAAGGAAGTCCGCTGGAACCAGGCGTACTACCGCCTCGCCCAGGGTCTGTGAGCACGGTCGAAGCGCCCGACGCGGTAGCCGCCGCCGTCGGGCAGACTGGCGGTATGAGCGATGAGTCTTCGGCCGTGATCCCGGCATCCGGTAACCAGTACACGATCACCGCGGGCGACTACGAAGCGACGATCGCGAGCGTCGGCGCAACGCTTCGCACCCTGATCTATCGCGGGCGTGACCTGGTTGTTCCGTTCGAGCCCGACATCGTGCGTCCGTTCTTTCGCGGTGCGACTCTTGCGCCGTGGCCGAATCGGATCGTCGACGGCCGCTACGTGTTCCGCGGGCGCTCCTACGAGGTGGCGCTGACCGAACCGGGGCGCGGCCAGGCGCTGCACGGCTTGGCGTCGTGGCTCGATTTCGCGCCGGTCGAGACAGCCGAGAGTTGGGTCACCCTCGGCGCCACGATCGAGCCGCAGCAGGGATACCCGTGGCGCATCCGGGTGGAGACGACCTTCGCCCTCGGCGCAGATGGACTCACCCAGCGCGTGAAGGCGACCAACCTGAGCCACGACTTCGCGCCGTGGGGCACGGGCCCGCATCCGTATCTCGTGGCCCCGGGCGCCCTGGATGACTGGACGTTCACTCTTCCTGCCGCACAGGTTCTCACTGTCACACCCGACCGGCTCTCGCCCGTCGGACTCCAGCCGGTGACCGCAGATGCTGAACGCTTCGACTTCCGTGAACCTCGCACCATCGGTGCCGTGAAGATCGACCACGCCTACACCGATCTCGTTCGCGATCGAGACGGGCTCGTAACAGCGCGGGTGACCGACGCGCACGGAGCCGGTGCGGCCATCACGTGGGATTCGCGATGCCCGTGGGTGCAGATCCACACCGCCGACCAGCCGTCCGGACCCGGGGCTCCCGGACACCGTGCGGGCCTGGCCGTCGAGCCGATGACGTGCGCTCCCGATGCCTTCAACGATGACCGCTACGCGTTCGACACGGGGCTCGCGGTGATCGCGCCGAGCGACTCTCACAAGGCCTCGTGGCGGATCTCCGCGCTTTCCTGAGAGTTAGCTGGAAGATTAGGCCTCTTTCGCCCTAGGCTGTGGCCATGCTCGCAACCTCGATCACCGACCAGGCCAGCGTTGGCTCGCTGTGGACCACGTCCCTCATCGGCCTCGTTATCTACATCATCGTCGTCGTCGCCCTGTGGCGTGTCTTTTCGAAGGCGGGATGGCCCGGCATCCTGGCCATCATCCCGATCGTGAACATGTTCATCCTCGTGAAGATCGCCGGGTACTCGGCGTGGCTGGGGCTGTTGTACTTCATTCCGATCGCCAACCTTGTGCTGGCGATCATCGTGGCGATCAAGGTCGGTGAGAACTTCGGCAAGGGTGGCGCGTTCTCGTTCTTCCTGCTGTTCCTCTTCCCGTTCATCGGATACCTCATCCTCGGGTTCGGCGACGCGCAATACGCCAAGCGCGCCTGACCCGCAGCGTCCCAGACGCGGACGCCCGGCACTGCCGCCCGATACCCTCTATCGAGGAGGTAGCGGATGGGCAGGACGGCCGATGCGATCGCCGAGGGCGTCATCATCGCTACCGCTGCGGCGCGTCTGAGCATCCGCAATCGGATCCTTGTCGACGCCATCCGCAACGACAGTGCCTTCTCGGTCGAGGCGGTGAAGCCATTTGCCAGGCAGACGCTCGAAGCGCTCGCGGACGAACAGTCGGCGGCGGCCGACCGTGCGCGAGCTGACTGGCGCCGTGCCTGGGGCAAGCAGTCCGACCCGAGCGGCACGCACGACTACCGCGGGCGCGACTCGCGCAATCTGCGGCGGCGTGCCCGGCAGTACACCGGCGTTGCCAAAGAACTTCGCGGGCAGGCGACCGACGATGCAGCACTCGAGCACCTGATCGAGCAGGCGCGCGATGCCGCGTGGGGCGATGTCGAGTCGAATCTTGAGCGGCGCCTGATCGTCGAGGCGATGCGGCCGGATCTTGATCCCGACTATGCGTCCATGCGCGCGGCGCGGATGCAGTCCATCAGGCTCATCGACCTGCCGCGCCTGGCCTCCCACCAGCGTCGGCTGAGCACCCCGGCGGCGAGAGCGAAGATGGTGGATGTCGACGAGGCGAGTCCTCCGGTCGACGAGGGAGACTCCTCCGGTTCCTGAGCCAGGACGGGGCGGCCCGCGATTCGCTGTCAGGGGTCTTCGTGGGGTAGGCTGAACGCTGGTTTGCTCGCGGAAACGCGCGGACCATGCGCCCGTAGCTCAATGGATAGAGCATCTGACTACGGATCAGAAGGTTAGGGGTTCGAGTCCCTTCGGGCGCACACTGTGTTGAGACAGTGATGAGGTCCCTGAGCCCTGCGGCTCGGGGACCTTCTTCTTTCGAAAGCCCCTCGGCGAGCTCGCCGAGGGGCTTTCGTGTTTCACGAGCCGCCGCGCGATTCGACCGCGATGCACCCCGCGCTCTTCGCGGGGGCGGCCAGCCGCAGCATTCAGGCTCTCGCGTGCGCGCTGACGGCGTCGGTGACCACCTGCGCGAACCCAGCGGGATCAGACAGGTGCGCGAAGTGGTCGGCTCCCTCGATGTCGGTCGATGTGGCGCCCGGGATCGTCTGTGCGAGATCGTGCGCCGACTGGGCCAGGAACGACGTGGTGGCCGTGCCTGCGATGAGGTGCGTCGGGTCGGTGATCCCGGCGTAGCCCGACAGGTCGGTGCCGAGAGCGTCGATCTCGCGGAGCTCGCGCACCCAGGTGGGGGTCAGCGGCACGGCGCTGCCCCAGATCGGTGTCTCGCGGATGAACGGGATCGCCTCGGCGGGAACGCGCACGAAGTTGATGAGCGCGTACTCGAGGGCGCTGTCAAGATCACCTTTGTCGATCAGTTCGACGTAGCCGGGCAGGCGCTCGCCGGCGACCGGACCCTGGACGGCGAGGGGCGGCTCGTAAGCGATGTGGGTGCCGCCGCCGAGCCCGTGCTGACGAGAGTAGGCCAGCGTGCAGAGAGCGCCGAACGAGTGGCCGAGGAGGTGTGTTCCGGGGCCGGCGACCTCCATCATGGTGGCGATGTCGGCGACTTCGGTCTCGAGTGTGTACTCGGCGCTGTCACCCGTGGCGCCGCGTCCGCGGCGATCGTAGACGTAGACGGTGAAGTTCTCGGCGAGGAACTCCGATGCGGGCAACCACTGCTCTTTCGTGGCGATGCTGCCGTGCGTGATGACGAGGGCGGGGCCCTGCCCTCGCCGGAAGTAGCCGAGCGGGATGCCGTCGCTCGCGGTGACGGTGAGGTTCTCGATCTCTGACATCTCTGCCTCCTTGCAGTGACGGTTTTTCGACATGGTGTAACAAATTTACGTTGCGCGCAAGACGTTCGTTTCACAAATCTGGCGCGGCCTCGCCGCCATCTGGGGGGAGCTGGCGGATCCCTTCGCGCAGCGCGCGTTCGAGTTCGGCGACTCCGGTGCGCTCGAAGCGGTCGGTGGGCAGCGCGATGGCCAGCGCGGTCGGAAGCGGGCCGGCTGAGAGTGCCACGCCGATTGCCACGACGCCCGGTTCGCTCTCTCCGACGTTGACCGCGACGCCGGTGCGCCGCACCTCGTCGAGCTCGGCGAACAGCGCGTCCATGGTGTGCGCACGCTGACCGGGCCAACGAGGCAGGCCGCTCGGGTGCAGTGCCCGTACGGCGTCTTCAGGCATCTCTGCGAGCATCGCTTTGCCACCCGACGTGCAGTACGCGGGGATCCGCGCACCGATACGCAGTCCGATGCGCAACGCCTGGCGTCCTTCGATGCCGTCGATGAACTGGATGTCGTTGCCCACCAGTGCCATCAGGTGCACGGTTTCGTGGACGAGCTCGTGGGTGGCGCGCACGACCGGTTTGAAGCGCGCGGCAATCGTTGCGAGAGCATTCGGCGAGCGGGGCGGGCGCGTCAGGAGCGGTCCGGGAGTGTAGCGGCGGCTCGGAGTGCGCGAGGCGGCGCCGTGATCGGCCATCGTGACCAGGATGCGGTGCGCGGTGGAGGGGGCCACCCCGAGTTCTCCGGCCATTTCCGTCACGCTCACGCCCCCGCGCTCAATGAGCGCCTGCAGGATGTGCATCGCGTAACCCACGGACTGGTTGGGTGAGGTCATGGCTCTATCTTGCGCACAGCGCAATACATACGTCACCATGTTGCGCTCAACGGAATATGTCGCGCACCGTGGAGGAATCATCGACGCCGAGGAGGGCGAACATGACCGACGTGCCGATCACCGATCACGCGGGTGTGACGAACGCGATGCTGCCGGAGGATTCGGAGGAGCTTCGCGAGCTGTATCGCGGCTTCGAGCGAGAACACCTCATCCCCCTGTGGACCCAGCTCGACGATCTCATGCCCATGGTCCCCCAACCCAAGGCTCTGCCGTGGCTGTGGCGGTGGAACGCACTGCGTCCTCTCGCCGAGCGGGCGGGCGATCTCGTTCCCGTGGGCCGCGGCGGTGAGCGTCGCGCCATTGGCCTGGCCAACCCAGGCATGGGGGGACGTGCGTACATCTCTCCGACGCTCTGGGCCGCCATCCAGCAGCTCGGGCCGCGTGAGACGGCGCCCGAGCACCGTCACTCGCAGAATGCGTTTCGCTTCGTCACCTCGGGGGAAGGCGTCTGGACGGTCGTCAACGGCGACCCGGTGCGGATGAGCCGCGGTGACTTTCTCCTCACGCCCGGCTGGCACTTCCACGGTCATCACAACGAGACCGACGAGTCGATGACGTGGATCGACGGGCTCGACATTCCCTTCGCTTACCAGATGGACTCGGGCTTCTTCGAGTTTGGGTCCGAGCGGGTGACCGACTACGCCACGCCGCGTTTTTCGCGTTCCGAGCGGTTGTGGGCGCATCCGGGCCTGCGTCCTCTCTCGGGGCTGCAGAACACCGTGTCGAGTCCCATCGGCGCCTACCGGTGGGAGCACACCGACGCCGCTCTCACCGATCAGCTGCTGCTCGAAGACGAAGGGATGCCGGCCACCATCGAGCCGGGCCATGCCGCCGTGCGCTTCATCAACCCCACGACCGGGGGAGACGTCATGACCACCATCCGTGCGCAGTTCCACCGTCTGCGCGCCGGTGTCTCCACGGCAGCGCGGCGTGAGGTCGGATCCAACGTCTATCAGGTCTTCCAGGGCACGGGCACGGTGTGGCTCGGCGATCAGGAGCACTCGGTCGAGCACGGGGACATCTTCGTGGTGCCGAGCTGGTGTCGCTTCCAGGTGCGGGCTGACGGTCCGCTCGACCTCTTCCATTTCAGCGACGCGCCGGTATTCGAGGCGCTGGGCTTGCACCGCACTCTCATCGAGGAGGATGACCGATGAAGCTGGCCACCATCGTCACCGAAGGCGGTACCGCGGTCGCCCGCGTCGACGGCGACCGCGCGGTCGTTCTGAGAGATTTCGCCGATGTCGGGGAGGTTTTGGCTGCGGGCGCGCTGGAGTCAGTGGCTGCGGCATCCGGTTCTGAGGTCGCCACCGATTCACTCGTGTACGCGCCCCTCGTGCTCGCGCCGAGCAAGATCGTGTGCGTGGGCCTGAACTATCGTGCTCACATCCTCGAGATGAAACGCGACTTGCCCGAGTATCCCGTGCTCTTCGCGAAGTTCGCCGACACGCTCGCCGCCGCCGGCGAGACCCTCGTGCTGCCTCCGGAAAGTGGCGAGATCGATTGGGAGGGCGAGCTTGCTGTCGTGATCGGCGCCACGGTACGCCGCGCCGACGAGACCACCGCGCGCTCCGCGATCGCGGGATACACGATCGCCAACGACGTCTCGATGCGCGACTGGCAGTTCCGCACCCGCGAATGGCTGCAGGGGAAGTTGTGGGACCGCTCGACGCCGCTCGGCCCCGTGCTCGCAACCCCCGAAGAGATCCCCGCCGACGCGCAGTTGACGACCGAGCTTGACGGCGAGGTGATGCAGCGGGGCGATATCCACGACCTCGTGCATGACCCGGTCTCGCTGGTGCAGTACATCTCGACGATCACGACGCTCCGGCCAGGCGACATTGTCCTCACCGGGACCCCTGGCGGCGTGGGCCACGCGCGGACGCCCCAGCGCTACCTCGCCCCCGGTAACTCGGTGACCATCACCGTCGACGGGATCGGATCGCTCACCAATGACTTCGCCGCGGAGGAGCGGGGATGACGTCCCTCCGGGAACTCAGCCCGGAGGAGCGCGCGCTGCGCGAGAGGCAGGGCGTAGGTGCACGCTACGACGCCGACGGGGCCCCGCACGCAGAGCTGGCCCTTGCCCGTCGGGGCACGGCATACTTCGCGCGGCGACTCATGGAGCTACGCGACGACGAGCTCGATGCTCCGAGTCTGCTGCCCGGATGGACGCGGCGCCACCTGATCGCTCACGTCGGCTACAACGCGCGCGCGGTGGCGCGTCTGGTGGAGTGGGCGCGCACCGGAGTCGAGACGCCGATGTACGCATCCGATACTCAGCGCGGCGAGGAGATCGCGTTCGGTTCGACTCTTCCCGCGCGTGCGCTCCGGCACCTCGTCGAGCACGCGACGGTGCACCTGAACGTCGAATGGCGCGACCTCGACGAGAGCGGATGGAAAGCCCGTGTCGTGACCGCCCAGGGTCGCACGGTGCCTGCCAGGGAGACGGCGTGGATGCGCGCGAAAGAGGTCTGGGTCCATGCGGTCGACCTAGACAACGGCGGATCGTTCCTGGACTTCCCCGCCGAGATGATCGACGGCATCATCGCCGATGTGTTCCGCGTATGGGCCCGCCGCAGCGAGGACGTTGCGCTCATCGTTCGACCCGACGACCGCGAGACTGAGGCGAGCTTCGGTCAGGGCGGCCCGGTCGTGACCGGATCCGCCGCCGACCTCGCCCGCTGGCTCGCCGGCCGTGGCGCGCGCCGCCTCACCCCGCTCGGAGCGGGGGAGCTTCCCGTCATCCCGCGCTGGTTCTGAGGGGCGGTCAGGGGCGTGTCGTCCCGGCCAGCGTGTCCACCACCACCGCGTCGAGTGCCACCAAGCCATCGGCTGTCAGGCGCAGCGGATTGAGTTCGACCTCCTGCAGGGTCGGAGCAGATGCCAGCACCGCGGTCAGCCCGGCGAACACCTGCGCCAGCTCGGCGTCATCGAGCGAGGGTCCACCGCGCCAGCCGCGCAGGAGCGCACCCGCGCGCAGCTCGTCGACCATCGAGGTCACGGTGGCGGCCCCGAATCCCACGGTGCGGATAGCGACGTCGGCATAGGCCTCGGCGGCGGTGCCTCCCAGGCCGAGCAGCGCGATAGGGCCGAAGACCGGGTCGCGCCGCACCGAGACGACGAGGTCCACGCCGTCCGGGGCCATCCGCTCGACCAGGAACTCGCGCGCTCCCGTGCGAGCGACGTCTGCCCATGCCTCGCTGAGTTCGTCGGGGGTGCGCACGCCCAGCCGCACACCACCTGCCTCCGTCTTGTGGAGGACAGACGCGTCGATCATCTTGACCGCCACCGATCCGTCGAGCTCGAGGAGCGCCCGCTGCGCGTCCGCGAGGTCGTTCACCCGTCGCCGCGGCGGCGTGGTGATGCCGACGGCGTCGACCAACTCCTTGGCGCGCACCTCATCCCACGCGCCACCGGTCTCGATGACCACCGCGGGCCCGTCGACGGGCATGTCTGAGGCAAGCGCTCGCGCGCGGGAATCGGCGACCACCGCCGTGACGGCTCCCGCAAGAGCGCGGGGTCCGGTGACGATGGGGATGCCGACGGGGGCGGCCCTGTGTACGGCCGCGTCGATGTCGGCGCGCGGCCCGTCGATGGCGACGATCACGGGAACCGCCGGCGCCGCCTGCGCGATCGCGGCCGGCAGGTCGACGACCGGCTCGCTGAGGGCGTACACGGCGATGATGTCGACCTGGTCGTCCGCGCCGACCGTGCGGAGGACGTCGGGAAACGTCGGCCCGGGGCGGCCGGTGTCGACAGGGTTCTCTTGGAAGGTCAGCGGGGGCAGAAGCGTCCCGAGCCGTTCGCGCGTGTGCCCGTGCAGGCGGGGGAGGTTCCACCCCTGAGCAGTCGCATGGTCATCGACAATCAGACCCGGACCGGCCTGCGCCGTCACGAGCGCGACTCCCGGAGAGACTGCCGCGGGCAGTCGGAGACGCGAGAGCGCGATGCTCGCTGCCACCAGGGCGTCCTCGTCGTCGACGACAACCGCCCCGGCCTGCGCGAGCACCGATCTCGTCGTCCGCCAGCCGGTCGCCAGGGCGCCTGTGTGCGACTGGGCGAAGGCGGACTCGGTGCGCCGCCCAACGACCAGCGCGATCACGGGCTTGAGGGATGCCGCGTGCCGTACCGCACCGAGTAGATCGACGCCATCGTCCACGCTTTCCAGGTGCAACGCTATCGCGGTGGTCGAGGGGTCGGTCGCAGCGTGCCGCACCACATCGGCGTGGGACACTCCCATGCCCCCGCCGATGCCCACCCCGAGCGACACTCCGGCGCCCGCGGCGGCCAGTCGGAACGACAGCATGTGGTTCACCCCTCCGCTGGAGGCGATCACCGCGATGCATCCCGGCTGCAGCGCCGCCGCCCCGGGAACGAAGCTCGCGCGCAGGCGGCGGCGGGGTACAAAGAACCCCGACGTGTTCGGTCCGAGGACCCGTATGCCGCTCGTGCGCGCGGCGGCCTCGGTGTCGCGCTGAGTGGCGCGGCCGTCGTCGCCGATCTCGGCGAACCCTCCCGCACACACCAGTGCCGCGCGGACCCCCGCTGCACCGGCGTCGGTGAGGACGGCGGCGGTGGCCGACGCGGGCACACATGAGACCACGAGATCGGCGGCCGCACCGCGCGCTGCCAGGGCTGCGGCGGCATCCGAGATGGTCGCGTGCATGCCCTCGCCGTCACGCGTGTTGACCAGCGCCACCGCAGCGTCAGCCTCGGCGAGGGCCTCTGCCATCGCCGTCCCGAGCTTGCCCGGGGTGCGGGAGGCGCCGACCAGCACAATGCCTCGGGGGGCGAAGAGCGGTGCGAGGGGGCTGAGGTCGGGAGCAACCAGCTCGGATGCGGTCGTGGCGGGCACTGCGAGGTCGGTCATTTCTTCCTCCGGAAGGCTCAGCCGCCGGGGACGGGCGGCAGTTCAGTGATGTCGCCGAGCGTGGTGTAGCGGGGACCGGCGAGGCGGCCGAGAGGGTTGACCTTCTCGGTGTCGATGCGGCCGCCGGTGAGGACGTCGTCGGCGATGTGCCACGCCACCACCGTGCCGACGACGAACTCGCCGCCGGTCGGGCTGAAGGCCGTGGTGCTGTGGAAGCGGCACTCCATCGCAACGGGAACATCGCGCAGGCGCGGCACACGAACGACGCGCGAGGGTGCGAGAGCCATCCCCACGCGCTCCGCCTCGCTCTCTGCGGGGTCGAGGAACTCCGAGCTGGCGTGCAGTGCGGCGAGCATGTCGGCGCTGGCGATGTTAACGACATACTCACCGACCTCCTCGATGTTGACGACGGTGTCCTTGCGGCGATCGGCCCGCCGGTTGACCGTGAATCCGAGCATCGCCGGATGCTGACTCACCCACGCGAACGAACTGAACGGCGCCAGGTTGATCACGTCGAGTCCGCTGGTCACCCACGCGATCGGCCGCGGCACGACCGATCCCACGAGCAGTCGGTAGGTCTCCGCGGGGGAGAGAGTCGAAGCGTCCACATACATGAAAGATCCCGTCGTTCTGTGTATCGAGGCCCGCGCGCGTCAGCTCGCCGGCAGAGAGGCGAGCAGCAGTTCGCGCAGCGCCTTCTTATCGATCTTGCCAACTTTCGTCAGCGGCAGTTCGTCCACCGTCTCCAGACGGTCCGGGTGCTTGTAGGCGGCGACGCCCCACTCCTGGAAAGCGTTGCGCACGTGCTCGAGTTCGAGAACGTGCTCGTCGTGCAGCACGGCAAACAGGCACACCCGCTCGCCGAGTTGCGCGTCGGGCATCGCTACGGCGGCGGCCAGGCGCACGGCCTCGAGCCGGTAGGCGAGGTTCTCGATCTCTTCGGCCGAGATGTTCTCCCCGCCGCGGTTGATCATGTCCTTGCTGCGGCCGGAAACCACGAAGTTGCCCTCGGGAGTCTGCACCACGATGTCGCCGCTGATGTACCAGCCATCGGGGGTGAACGAGCGCGCGTTAGCTTCGGGTGCGTTGTAATACCCGCGCGGAGTGTACGGACCCCGGGTAAGCAGCAACCCGGGCTCGCCCACGGCGACCTCCTGGCCGCTCTCCTCGTTGATGATCCGCACCTCGTCCGCCGCGCATGCAGGCCGGCCCTGTGTGCCGATGACGATCTCGACAGGGTCGTCCAGGCGAGTGAGATTGATGAGTCCCTCCGCCATGCCGAAGACCTGCTGAAGACGGCCGGGGAGGAGCGACACCACTCGAGCGGCGAGTTCGTCGGCCAGCCGTGCGCCGCCCACCTGCAGTACCCGCAGCGATGACAGCTGTTCCGCGCCCACGGTCGAGGCGTGATCCAGCCACGTGGCGACGACGGCGGGGACGGCAGCAGTGTGCGTCACCCCAAACCGCTCGATCGCCGCGAACGTCCGCTCGGGATGGGGGGAGGCCAGAGGCACGATCGTTCCCCCCGCGATGAGCGTGCCCAGGATCCCGGGACAGCCCAGCGGGAAATTATGGCCCAGCGGCAGGGTGCCGAGGTAGACGGTATCGTCCCCGAGTGCGGTGTGCCGGGCTGTCTCGCGCACGTTGCAGACATAGTCGTCGTGCGTGCGAGCGATCAGCTTCGGCATCCCGGTCGTGCCGCCGGAGAGCAGGAATACAGCCACGGCCGAGGGATCGGGTTGCGGGACCGCCACATGTTCCTCGTCGCGCGCCCGCGCAGCGCAGAGGCTATCGAGCGCGAGCGTGTCTTCGGGCACCGCGCTCGGGTCTCCCTGGAGAAGCACGAACTCGAGCGTCTCGGTCGTCTCGCGCAGCTTCATTGCGAGCGCGGCGTGATCGAAGTCGCGGAGGTGGAGCGGTGCGGCCAGCGCCCGAGCCTCCGCGTGGTCCACGAGATAGCGAAGCTCGTGCTCCCGGTGGGCCGGCAGGGCCATCACGGGAAGGATGCCGGTGCGCAGGCACGCCAGCAGCAGAACCACGAACTGCCACCCGTTCGGCAGCTGCACCACGATCCGGTCGTCCGCCCGCAGGCCCGCGCGCAGCATCCGGTCCCCGCACGCGTGCGCCCGGTCGAGGAGCTGTGCGTAGGTCAGGGTCATGGCGTCGCAGGCCACCGCCGGGTGGTCGGGGCGGGCAGCGGCGCGTTCCTCGATGAGTTCCATGAGGGTGCGCCCCTCCCAGAGGCCCTTCTCGCGGTAAAGCGCGGCCAGCTCGGCGGGCCAGGGGGTCAGCCCCTCCACCGACCTCATCGAGCCACCGCGTCCGCGCGGCCCGACAGCACGAGGGTGAGCGCGCGGTCATCGTCGCAGTCCGGCTCGTGGATGACGGCGGTGGCGTGATGACGCAGGCGGATGGACTCCGAGGCCAGTTGTCGGGTGAGCGGTGTGCCACCGGTCACGAGGAGCATGCGAGGCGGATGCGGTCGATCCAGTGCCCCGCGGACGATCGACTCGAGATCGGACTCGCGTTCGGGGGCCTCGATCACCGGGAAGCCGGCGAGACGCTCACGTGACACCACACGTCGGGCAAGCTCCACCCGGTCGCCCTCGCCGGATTCGATGACCAGCGGAGACTCGAGCGCCGGCGCGCCATGTCGGCGCTGCCACTCCTGCTGGGGTTCGGCCGCCGCCGCCGGATCGCGGCGGGCGATTTTCGCGGCCGGGAGTGAGCGCGAGAAGAAGTGGAAGGCGAACTGCCAGGGTTCGAACGCGTGGTAGTACGTGCCGAAGTTCTCCCACCACGACAGGCTGGGGCGGGCGGCGGACTGGATTCGTGCGACCGCTGGCTGACGCACCTCCTCGTACGCGGTGAATGCGGCCTCGGGGTCTTCGGGGTGGGCGGCGATCGCCTCGGCGAGGGCGATGGCGTCTTCGACGGCCATCTTGGTGCCACTCCCGACGGAGAAGTGTGCGGTGTGCACGGCGTCGCCGAGGAACACCACGTTGCCCGCATGCCAGCGCTCGGCCCGGATAGTGCGGAAGTTCGCCCACCGCGAGCTGTTGCCGATGAGGTTCGCGCCGTCGATCAGTGGCGCGAAGATCTCCTGCAGGCGCAGGCGGCTGTGCTCATCGCTCGGGCCCGGTGGCGTGCTGGGGTCGAAGCCGTCGAGTCCCGCCGCGCGCCACGTTTCCGTGTCGGTCTCGACGATGAACGTCGACAGGCCCTTGCCGATCGGGTATGCGTGAGCGGCGAAGACGCCGGGGACGTCGCCGAGGCCGTCCACGTGCTGGTGGAGGAAGGTGAGGCCGTCGAAGGAGTGGTCGGTGGCGAACCAGATGAACTTCGCCGACGCGTACTCGAAGGTCGCGCCGAGAGTCTCCTCGCCGACCGCCTGGCGGGTGCGGGAGTTGGCGCCATCGGCGGCCACGACGATGTCGTAGTCGCTGAGATCGGCGAGCTCGACCGGATGGCGAAAGTGGAGGTGAGCCCCGGCGTCACGCGCGCCCCGCTGCAGCTCCGCGAGCAGATCCTTGCGCAATACCGCGCCCATACCGTTGCCGGCGAACGTGTGCTCCTCGCCCTTCAGGCGCACCTGGATCTGGTCCCACCGCACCCCGTGGACGTCGAGGGTGTTGCGCAGGGCGCTGTCGGCGGCGTCGACCCCGCGC
This sequence comes from Microbacterium sp. UBA1097, assembly GCF_002313585.1. Classification (NCBI taxonomy): domain Bacteria; kingdom Bacillati; phylum Actinomycetota; class Actinomycetes; order Micrococcales; family Microbacteriaceae; genus Microbacterium; species Microbacterium sp. UBA1097. The sequence continues at coordinate 73,881 of NZ_DCBW01000046.1, forward strand.
TGGGTGGCGTCGGAGAAGACGACCCCGAAGCCGAATGCCTCGTCCGCGCCGTTGCGCTCGTACACGTCGACCGTTGATGCTGGGAGCTCCCGGGCGATGAGTGTGGCGAACAGCAGCCCTGCAGGCCCCGCGCCAATGACAGCGATCCGCATGATCTCAGCCTCCTTGCTGAAGTGACGCTCCGATTATGCAACAAATTTGCGATGTGCACCACTATTTCGTCACGTTTCGCTCCTGGGTCGGGCTGATCGTGCCCGGTACTTTGGGAGCATGCGCCCGCGATCCCTTGTGTTCACGTTGTATGGGGACTACTTCCGCTACTGCGCCGACGGCGCCGCACCGTTGGCCGGTCTCAGCGACATCATGGAACTTTTCGGGGTCGAACGAGCCACGACCCGCATGGTGATGTCACGTCTGCGCGCGGAGGGATGGTTCGACGCCGTTCGCGAGGGGCGGCGCACCAGTTACCGGCTCGCCGCTCGCGGCTGGGAGCTGCTGGATGCTGGTCGGGAGCGCATCTTCCGCCACGACTCCGAGTCGTGGGGCGGGCAGTGGACCCTTGTGCTCACGCGCACGGCCGACCGCGCCGCGCGGGACGAGTTTCGCAAGAGCCTGGCCTGGCTGGGGTTCGGGTCACTGCAGCCGGCGACATGGATCGCGCCCGGAGACCGCCGTGCGAGCGCCCAGCGCGCCCTCGACGAGCAACCGGCGGGCGATGGAGACGTCTTTCTTACCCGTACTGACGACGTCGAGAAAGACCGCGACATTGCTGCGCGGGCGTGGGATCTCCGAGCCCTCGGCGACGAGTACCGGAGCTTCGTGGATCGCTACGACGGGCCGCTTGGTGATCTGAGCGACGATGAGGCGCTCGTGTGTCGCGCGAGGCTGACCGATGACTACCGCCGCTTTCCCTACACCGACCCTGACCTCCCTGCGAGACTTCTCCCGGACGGGTGGGTCGGCGCGGTAGCGCATGCCCTCTTCGCCGAGCGTTACACTGCGCTCCGCGACGCTGCCGTCCGCGCAATCGAATCCCACACCGATCTGCAGGTCACTGCTCCCCATCGCGTGCTATTCGATGGCTCGCTGATGACCTATGTCCTCGAGCGCTGAGGGGCTGTGGCCGAAGGCGGCGAAGATCCCAACCTGAGCTGACGCTCAGCCCGTCCGGACGGTGCGGAAGCCGGCGTTGCCCATCGAGGAGTCGGGGGTGTTCTGCGACCGTGCCGAGTTGCGATATCGGTTGCAGTACGAGATGTGGCAGAGGTAGCTGCCGCCGCGCAGGATGCGGGAGCCCCCGCGATCGGGTCCGACCGGATCGGCATCCGTCGAGCGCGCGTAATAGCCGGGGTCGAACCAGTCCGCGCACCACTCCCACACGTTGCCGACCGGCTGCCACAGCCCGTAGCCGTTGGGCTCGAACGTGTGGACCGGAGCGGTGGTCAGAAAGCCGTCCTCGAGGGTATTGACGCGGGGGAACTGGCCCTGCCAGATGTTCGCCCGCCAGATGCCGTCGGCATCCGGCTCCTCATCTCCCCACGGATACTTCTTGCCCTCGAGCCCACCCCGGGCCGCGTACTCCCACTCGGCCTCGGTGGGCAGGCGCCTTCCCGCCCACTCGCAGTACGCCATCGCGTCGTTCCACGACACGTGGACGACGGGGTGGTCGCCGAGTCCCTCGATGGACGAGTTCGCCCCGCCCGGATGCCGCCAATCGGCTCCGCGGACCCCGAACCACCAGGGGGTGGTGGCCGGTTGTCCCATGATGTCGCTCTCGGGCGCCTCAAGCGCGAGGTGGAAGACCGCGGAGAACCCGAAGGTCTCCGCCTCGGTCAGGTAGCCGGTGTCATCGACGAAGCGGGCAAAGTCGTCGTTGGTGACGCTTGTCGTGTCGATCTCGAACGCGCTGATCGACACCTCGTGGCGGGGAGTCTCGCCGTCGCCACGGTTCTCGTCCCCCGACGAATCACCCATGATGAACCGTCCCGCGGGGATCTGGGCCTGGGGGATCCGGTGACGCGCGCCCTCGGCCGACGATGCGGCGGCTGCAGGAACCGGTGCCGAGCCGAGGGTCAGGAACTGCGATCGTCCCGGTGCGCCGCACGCGCACTGCGGGCCGCATCCACCAGCGGTCGGAGCGTTCTCGTTCATGTCTGCCTCCACCGCCACGCTACCGCTCTGACTCTGCCCCCATGCCTCGGTCCGGTCTGGCTGCGCTATCGAGAGCCGCAAGGTCCCGATCGAGCGCTCGCAACTCCTCGGCTGTCACCACCGCTCGAGAAGCCAGCGTCAGCAGGCTCGCGCCGGGCGGGAGTCCTACCATCTCGGTGCGCGTCAGGTCAGGCGCATGCCGGGCCAGCACCGCCGCTGTGCGCTCATCGGAGAGGATCTCGGCGAGAGGACGTGTGAGATGCCCGGAGGCCGCGAGCTCGCTGATACGCGGCATGGGCTCGGCAACCGTTCGCGCGCGGTCCCGATGCTCCCGAGCGCGCAGATGGCTCCGTGTCACGGCGCCGTTCCGAGGAAGCCCGAGGCGGGCGAACTGGCTTGCCGGGGCATCCGCGTCCCTCATGGCCTCGACCAGAAGCCCCGCCATCCGCAGCTCGACGTCGTCGTCGGCGATCGGTTCGAGCTGACCTGGGTCCGTCTCGAGATCGAAGAGCATCGTTCCGTGGTGCCACGAGTTCAACCACATCGCCGAGGTCTCAACACAGATGGTGCGCAACCCCTTGGTGAAGCCGAACGGCTCCGCCGGGGTCCACGCACTGAGCTCGCCCACGGCGAAGGGAGCGCGCATGTGTGTGGGCATGAGTGTGAATTCCTCAAGCGGTCGATTGCTCGGTGAATCGGCGCTGCGCATGTAGACGTATCGTCCATCGGTGACATTGACGTGTCCACCGTGGATCCCGAAGATTGCACTCTCTCGTGCCGGCGACTGGTCGGCCAGCGGGTGTCCGAGCATGTCTGCAGTGGCATCGACGCCGAAGAAGTCGAGAAGGGTCAGGGGGATGTCGATCGTCTGGGCCAGACGGTCGTCGATCTCACCACGCCGACCGGAACGGGGGTCCCAGAGGAACATCGGAAGATGCACGAGTTCGTTGAACCACGGCATGACGCTCTTGGCCCACCATCCGTGTTCGCCGAGAAGGAAGCCATGGTCGGTGTGAACGATGAGCATCGTGTCGTCCCACAGCTGGTGCTCGTCCATGGCGTCGAGGACTCGCCCGAGAGAGTGGTCGCACATTTCCACGAGTGCGAGGTATTCCTCGCGTGTCCTTGCCACGTCGTCATCGCTCTCAAGCACGCGCCGGTAGGCCGGCCAGTCTGCGCTCGCGTCTGCATCAAGACCGCGGGCCTGACGGAATCGCTCGGCCGCGAAGAACGGCTCATGCGGGTCGAAGAGTTCGAGCTGGAGCATCCAGCGGTCCGCCTCAGCGTTCGTGCGCAGGAACTCAAGCCCCGCATCCACGGTTCGCGTCTGCACGTGCGAGGCTTCGGTCGACATGTGGGTGCGGTTGACGCGGTCCTGCGCTCGCGATCGGAGCATGACATTCGCGCTGGGATCTGGTGACCCGACGACTCCCTTCCACGGGTCCCCTTCCTGTCCGCGCTCGAACTCCCAGGTCGTATAGCGCGGGTGGTAGGTCGCGCCACCGTCCTCCCAGTAGTGGACGTGATCAGAGGCCAGGTGTGTGTGAACCCCGTTCCGACCGAGCATTTCGGGCGCCGAGTCATCGAACGGCTCCAGCGGGCCCCAGCTGCGGTGCAGAAAGTTGGGCCGGCCCGTGTGAAGCTCCCGCCGGGCCGGCATGCAGGGCATGGAGCCCGCGTAGAAGTTCGTGAAGGCGACTGATCGCGCGGCCAGGCGCATGAAGTTGGGAAGCGGCGCGTGGGGCGCGTCCGCGTCGGCGTAGGGCGGAACGACATGCCGATTGAGGCTGTCGAACATGAGCACGATCGCCCGCATCTCAGACCATCCCTTCTGACACGAGTGTTGCAGGCACCTCGGTCGATGACCCGTGGGTGTCGTGGCGCCGGATGCGCATGTTCGGTTGGCTCATGGTCCTCCTCGACTCTGAGGCTCCGTTGCATTTACTACTGAACAGTATTTAGTATTGCACCACCGTCGCGATGATGCGTCGGCTGTATCCCCATCAATGACGCCGTAGGAGACACACATGCGATCCGCACCTCTCGTCCGATTGGCGGGCCTCACGGCCGCCGCCGCGCTCGCCCTCACTGCGTGCAGCGCGACCTCGCCGGAGCCTTCCGGCTCGGGCGACACCACCACCGCACCGCTGCTCACGATCGGTTCGCTCACCGAACCCACCAGCTGGGACCCGGCCCAGGCCAACGAGGGGCATTTCGCCCCGATCTACCAGTCCGTGTACGACACGCTCATCAAGCGAGAGCCCGACGGGAGCCTGAGCCCCATGCTCGCGACCGACTGGACCCTGAGCGATGACAAGCTCACTCTCCAACTCGATCTGCGCGATGACGTCACCTTCACCGACGGTGCCGTCTTCAACGCCGATGCCGTGAAGGCGAACATGGAGCACTTCCAGAGCGCGAACGGGCCGCTCAGCAACAGCCTCGCGAGCGTTGAGTCTGTCGAGGTCGTCGACGACGACACCGTCGCTGTGCACCTGAGCTCACCAGACCCGGACCTGCCGATCAGTTTGACCAACGCCGCCGGATATATGGGGAGCCCGGACGCGCTCGGCTCAGCCGACATCGAGACGACTCCGGTCGGCTCCGGTCCCTACGTCCTCGACACTGATCGCTCCATCGTGGGATCGCAGATCGTGTTCACGCGAAACCCCGACTACTGGGGTGACCCGCTGCCCTTTGACGAGGTCGACTTCAAGATCTTCACGGACGAGACCGCTCGTCTGAACGCGCTGACGACGGGTCAGGTCGACTTCGCGGCGCTGAACCGGGCCTCCTCGGCTCTTCAGGCACAGTCTGCTGGCCTCAACGCGCCAGAGCCCTTCTCGACCGGCTGGGCAGGCATCCTGTTCTTCGACCGAGACGGCGCGCTGCTGCCCGAGCTGGCAGATGTGCGTGTTCGTGAAGCGCTGGCAATCGCTATCGACCGGGAGGCCATTGTTGACGTGAGCTGGCAGGGCCTCGGGCAGCAGACCTCTCAGGTCTTCGGCAAGGACACCCTCGGTTACGAGCCCTCCCTCGACGATGCCTATCCCTACGACCCCGACAAGGCACGAGAGCTTCTGACAGAGGCTGGCGCGAGCAACCTGACCGTGACGCTGCCGATCAGCAACGTGTTCGACCCGTCGATTTACGACGCCATCATCCAGAACTGGGAAGACATCGGGGTCACGGTCAACCGCCACGAGTGGGGCCCAGGTGAGGCGATCCCCTCGATGCTCAAGGGAGAGTTCCCGCTCGCCTTCATGCAGCTGGTCCAGCGCCCGGACTGGGGGAACATGAACTTCCTGCTGACGCCCGACGCCACGTGGAACCCCTTGGGGTCCACCAACGCCGAGCTCGACGGCCTGATCGCTCAGTATCCGACCGCCGATGAGGCTGGTCAGGCAGACCTTGCTCGCCAGATCAACGAGTGGGTCGTTGACAACTACTGGTTCGCGCCGGTCCTGCGTCCGGATCAGTTCAACTTCTACAACGACACGATCACCGTGGTGCCGCAGGTACAGCAGGCGGTTCCCTCGATCTACAACTACGCGCCCAGCGGTCAGTAAAGCGAGAGGGGGTCCGTGCCCGCGGGCCCCCTCCTCCGTCGGAGACTTTCATGCCATTTCTTCTCAAGCGACTCGTCTCGGCGATCTCGCTCGTGCTTGCGACGTCGCTGATCGTGTTCCTGCTGCTCTCGCCGGCCTTCGGCGACATCGCCAGGAACGTGCTCGGTGAGAACGCGACAGCGGAACAGGTCGCGCGTCTGAACGCCGAACTCGGGTTCGACCAGCCGATCTTCGTGCAGTACCTCGATTGGATTCGCGCGGCGCTCGGCGGTGACCTCGGCAACTCGTTGTTCACGACGCAATCGGTGTGGGGCGCGATCGCCACACGGATGCCGGTCACTGTCGCACTCGTTGCGCTGGTCACCGTCTTCAGCGGAATTCTCGGCTTCGCCGTCGGTGTTCTCTCCGCAACCAGGCGTGGCTGGGTTGACCGCATGCTCCAGGTCATTGTCACCCTGGGCGACGCCCTTCCCGCCTTCATCATCGCGCTGTTTCTGGTCACCCTCTTCGCGATCCAGCTCGGCTGGCTCCCGGCAACCGGGTACGTCCCGTTTGCGACTGACCCCCTCGCCTGGGCGCGCAGCCTGGTCATGCCCGTGATCGCGCTGACCATTCCCGCCGTGGCCGGAATCGCACAGCAGGTTCGAAGCTCGATGATCCAGACCCTCCGGCAGGACTACGTGCGGACCCTGCGCAGCCGCGGGATCTCAGAGACCCGTGTCGTTCTCGAACATGCACTGCGCAACTCCTCGACGACCGGAATGACCGCACTCGCCGTGCAGGTCGTCGGCATCCTCGGCGGCGCCGTCGTCATCGAGCAGATCTTCGCGTTGCCGGGGCTCGGCTCACTGGCCATCGAGGCTTCCGTGCGTACCGACGTACCGCTTGTGCTCGGCGCTGTGCTGGCCTACGTCGTCATCGTCGTCATCGTCAATCTGCTCGTCGACCTCGTTGTCGCGTGGCTAAACCCGAAGGTTCGCCTCTCATGAGCCAGACAACCTCACTCGTCACCGCAGCCAGTGCGGGTCGCCGCGGTGCCATCCACCGGTTCTTCCGCAATCCTCTCGGTGTCGCCGCGGCGGCGGTGTTGGTGCTGCTCATCGTGGCCGCTCTGGTGGCACCGCTTCTCCCGCTCCCATCTCCCGACGTCGTCTCGCTCCGCGACGCCATGCTGCCGCCGAGCTCCGAGCATCTCTTGGGTACCGATAGCTCAGGTCGAGACGTGCTCAGTCGCCTGATGTGGGGGGCACGCGTCAGCCTGGCCGGGGCAGCTCTGGCCGTCCTCGTCGCGCTCGTGGTCGGACTTCCGACGGGCCTGATCGCCGGATACTACGGCGGCTGGTTCGATGCGGTCGCCAACTGGGTCAACAATCTGAACATGGCCCTGCCGGGAATCGTGCTGCTGCTGGCGGTGCGGGCTGTTGCCGGGCCGTCGGTCTGGATCTCGATGGCCGTGTTCGGTGTGCTGTTAGCCCCCGGCATCTTCCGTATCGTGCGCGCAGCCGTGCAGTCGGTGCGCAACGAACTGTATGTCGACGCCGCGCGGGTCTCGGGTCTCGGCGACGGGCGCATTATCGGCCGGCACGTTCTCACCGTGGTCCGAGCTCCCGTGATCATTCAGACCGCTCGGCTCGCGAGCATCGCGATCTCTGTCCAAGCGGGACTGGAGTTTCTCGGCATCACGGATAGCTCGGTCCCCTCGTGGGGCGGCATGCTCAACGAGGGCTTCCGGCGCATCTTCCTCTCTCCCTCGCTCATCCTGTGGCCGAGCCTGGCGATCGGCCTGACCACCGTGTCGCTGATCCTGCTGGGGAACGCCATGAGAGACGCTCTGGAAGACCGCGGCTCGGGAGGAGTGGCCAAGGTTGGTCGCACCGTCCCCGCGACCTCAGCGGCCGCCTCATCCACGGCGCTCTTGTCGGTCCGCGATCTCGAGGTGAGCTACGGCGTCGATACCGAGCAGACGCGGGTCGTGCACGATGTCTCTCTCGAGGTTGCCCCGGGCGAGGTTCTCGGCCTGGTCGGCGAATCGGGGTCAGGCAAGACCCAGACTGCCTTCTCCGTCCTCGGGCTCCTTCCCGAAGGTGGGTGGGTCTCGCGGGGGTCGATCAGGTTCGACGGAACGGAGTTGACCTCCCTGAGTGCAGCGGAGAGGCGCAAGCTCCGCGGCGCCGGAATCGCCTACGTCCCGCAGGAGCCACTGAGCAACCTCGACCCGAGCTTCCGCATCGGACGCCAGTTGACCCAGCCGTTGCGCACGCGACTGGGGATGAGCCGGTCGGACGCCAAGGAGCGCGCGCTGGAACTACTCGCCCGCGTGGGAATCCCCGATCCCGAAGCGACCTATCGCGCCTATCCCCACGAGATCTCCGGAGGCATGGCTCAGCGCGTGCTCATCGCTGGAGCGGTCGCCGGTAAGCCCAAGCTCCTCATCGCAGACGAGCCGACCACGGCGCTTGATGTGACAGTGCAGGCCGAGGTGCTGGATCTGCTGCGAGACCTGCAGGAAGAGACAGGCATGGCAGTGCTCCTGGTCACCCACAACTTCGGTGTCGTCGCCGACATCTGCGATCGGGTAGCCGTGATGCAGCACGGCCGGATCGTTGAAACGGGCGACGTCGAGGACATCCTCGAGCGTCCGCAGCAGGAGTACACGCGCGTGTTGCTCGACTCGATGCTCGAGGAAGGACCCGTGCGAACGTACGTTCCCGCCGTGGCTCAGCAGAAGGGAAGCACCTCGTGACCGCCGTTGATCCCCTCCTGCGCGTCGATCACCTCGATGTTGTCTACAAGAGCCGCGGGCGCCGCAGATTCCAGGCACTCACGGACGTCTCCCTCGACATCCGCCCCGGTGAAACTCTCGGTCTTGTCGGCGAATCGGGATCAGGCAAGACGACGATCGGGCGGGCAGTGCTGGGGCTTGCCCCGGTGAGCGCCGGGTCGATCACCTTCGATGACCGCGACATCACGCACGTGAGCCAGTCAGCACGCCGTGCGCTCGCCCGTGACATCCAGGTGGTCTTTCAAGACCCGTACACGTCGCTCAATCCGTCGATGACTGTCGCCGACATCCTTGCGGAGCCACTGCTGATCCAAGGCTGGACACGCAACGATGCGCGCGCGCACATTCGGGGACTCCTTGATCGTGTCCAGCTGCCCGCGGATGCCGAATCTCGGCTGCCGAGCGAGTTCTCGGGCGGGCAACGTCAACGCATCGCCATCGCCCGCGCAATCGCTCTCAGCCCGCGCCTGATCATCTGTGACGAGCCGGTGTCGGCCCTCGATCTGACAACACAGGCGAGGGTTCTCGAGCTCCTGATCGAGATCCAAGAAGCGACAGGTGTTGCCTATCTGTTTGTGTCGCACGATCTCGGTGTCGTCCGTCACATCAGTCATCGCGTGACGGTTCTGTACCGGGGCGAGATTGTGGAGGAGGGCGACGTCGATCAGGTCACCGCCCACCCACGGCATCCTTATACCCAACGTTTGTTCATGTCCGCTCCGGTCGCACATGTCGCGCAGCAGCGTCAGCGCCGTGAGAATCGTCGGATGCTGGCCGCGCAGAAGGAGAACTGAGAGTGAAGACCTCCCCGAGTCCGGCTGCGGCCGGAACCGAGGCCGGCGCGAACGGCGTGCGCTTTCGCGACCTTAATGGCAACGGCGTCATGGATCCCTATGAGAATCCGGACCTTCCCGTCGAGGACCGCGTCGAAGACCTGCTCTCCCGGCTCTCGCTGGCAGAAAAGGCTGGTCTGATGGTGCAGTCGGTTGTCAGCGTCACCGTCGATGGGGCGATCGACGGTGAAGAGATCGCGCCACGCGAACCCGGCGCGCGGGAGTTGGTCGAGGGTCGACTCATCAGTCATCTCAATCTGCATCAGATCCCCCACCCCCGCGCGATGGCGCGGTGGAACAACGAGGTCCAGCGCCTCGCCGAAGCGACACCTCACGGGATTCCGGTGACGATCTCGACAGATCCGCGGCACTCCTTCACAGAAAACATGGGAGCGTCGTTCAGCGCCGACTACCTGTCGGCCTGGCCGGAACCCCTGGGGCTCGGCGCGATCGGTGATGCGACGACGGTGCGCGAATTCGCCGACATCGCGCGCCGCGAGTACACCGCTCTCGGCATCCGGCTCGCCCTTCATCCGACCCTCGATGTGGCGACCGAGCCGCGCTGGGCCCGCCAATACAGCACGTTCGGTCAGGATGCCGAACAGGTCGCGGCCCTTGGAGTGGCCTACGTCGACGGCTTCGAGAACGGCAACCACCTCACCCCGACCGGGGTCGCCTGCATGGCGAAGCATTTCCCCGGCGGCGGCCCCCAACGCGACGGTGAAGACCCGCACTTCGTCTACGGCAAGGAGCAGGACTACACCGGCGGGATGTTCGAGTACCACCTCGAGCCGTTCCGGCGGCTGATCGCGCGGGGAGTTCCCGCCATCATGCCCTCGTACGGCATCCCCGTCGGGCTGACCCTTGACGGTGAGCCGGTCGAGGAGGTGGGTTTCGGATTCAACAAGCAGATCATCACCGGGTTGCTGCGCGAGAAGCTCGGGTTCACCGGGGTCGTCTGTACGGACTGGGGCCTGGTAACGGAGTCGCGGATCGGTGGAAAGTCGCTGCCACCACGGGCATGGGGGGTTGAGCACCTGTCTGAGGCCCAGCGGGTGAAGAAGATCCTGGAGGCCGGGTGCGACCAGCTCGGCGGGGAAGAGGATCCGGGCTTCATCATCGAGCTCGTCGAGTCCGGACAGGTGGAGGAGTCGCGCATTGATGAGTCAGTGCGACGGCTCCTGCGAGTGAAGTTCGACCTCGGGCTGTTCGAGAACCCGTATGTCGACGAGGACGCCGCTGTGGCCGTGGTCGGGGCCCCCGAGTTTCGCGCAGCGGGCCACGCAGCGCAGGCTCGCTCCATGGTCGTTCTCACCAACGGGCGTTCATCTGCGAGTCCCGCCCTGCCGTTGCGGCGCGGCTCCAAGGTCTTCTCGCAGGAGATCTCCACCGAAGCTCTCAAGCGTGCAGGCCTTGTCGCTGTCGCTGAGTCGGCGAACGCTGACGCGATCGTCGTGAAACTCGAGGCGCCGTTTGATCCGCGGGACGAGTATGCGCTCGAGGCAAGTTTTCACGCGGGATCGCTCGAGTTCGCCCCCGAGGTCGGTCAGCGACTGCATGCGCTCAGTGAGCACGCGCCCGTCATCCTCGCTGTCCGGCTCGATCGCCCGGCGATTCTCGAACCGCTTCTGCCGCAGTGCGCGGCGGTCATCGCAGAGTTCGGAGCGTCTGAAGAGGCGCTGCTTGACGTTCTTACCGGTCGCACGCGAGCCGAGGGCAAGCTTCCGTTCGCTATCCCGCGGACCACGCAGGCGGTGCGCACCTCGCGCGTGGATGTTCCGGGGGACTACGCGAGTCCGCTCTTTCCGGCGGGCCAGCCCAGTGCCCCTATTCAGCGACGCGCGCCGCGCAGAACGTACGCCCAAGGGCGGGAGAGCCAGGAGATCATCCTGGAAACGGCGCTCGAGATCATCGAGAAGAAGGGGTACGGCGCAACATCCCTCCGGGACATCGCGGATGCCGTCGGGATGACCCAGGCCGGCCTCCTGCACCACTTCGGGACCAAAGAGAACCTGCTGGTGGAGGTCCTCCGGCAGCGCGATGTCGTCAATTGGCGAATTCTTGCCGCCGAGAACGGTGACGATCCGATGACCCTTCGTGTCGCGCGACACAACGAGACGGTGCCCGCGCTGGTCCATCTCTACGTGAATCTCGAGGCCGCTGCGGCCGATCCCGCCCACCCCGCACACGAGTTCTTCCTGCGTCGCGAGAGCGAGGTTCTCGCGAGCATGCGCCGCGACATCGAGGCAAGGCAGCAGGCGGGTACGTTCCCGGCGGACGTCGATTCCGCCATGGTCGCGCGTGTTTTTCTGGCGGTCTCGGACGGCCTCCAGGCGGAGTGGGGGGTCAATCCCGAGGTCGACCTTTCCGGGACGATCGAGTGGCTCTGGCGCCAGTTCGCGCAGCGAGCTGAGGGCTGACCCGGCTCGCACCGCTCGGTAGGGTTGTCTCACTCTCACCGGGAAGAGCGAGGAAGCGGATGCCTGGTCCGATGCCCCTGGACGGCGTCGTCGTCGCCGACTTCAGCCGCGTGCTCGCGGGGCCGCTCGCGGCATCCACACTCGCCGACCTGGGAGCTGACGTCATCAAGGTCGAGCGCGCCGGTGCCGGCGACGACACCCGGCAGTGGGGTCCGCCGTGGACCGAGAACTCCTCGTCGTACTTCGAGTCGGCCAATCGGGGGAAGAGGTCAATCGCGCTGGACTTTGGTGATCCTGCCGATCTCGAGGTTGCACACCGGCTCGTCGAGCGCGCTGACGTGATCGTCGAGAACTTCCTTCCCGGCAGCCTCGACCGGTTCGGGCTCGATTACGAGAGTGTGCGTGCGCTCAACCCCGCCGTCGTCTATGCCTCGATCACGGGGTTCGGAAGCGATGCCGGCGCCGGCGCGGTCGGCTATGACTTCCTCGTTCAAGCTGTGGGCGGGCTCATGGACATCACCGGGCCGCCTGGCTCGCCGTCCAAAGTCGGCGTCGCGATCGTCGACGTCCTCGTCGCGAAGGATGCCACGGTCGCCATCCTCGCCGCCCTTCATGAGCGCGTCCGGAGCGGGCTCGGACAACACGTCGAGGTCGCTCTTCTCTCGAGCCTGCTCGCGGCGCTGGTGAACCAGGCCTCGGGGTTCCTCGCGACGGGCCACTCTCCGCGCTCGCTCGGTAATCGGCATCCGTCGATCGCGCCCTACGAAGCTCTCGACACCGGCGACGGCGTTCTCGCGCTCGCCGTAGGAAACGACCGGCAGTTCGCGCGGCTGTGCGAGGTTGTGGGAGCCCCCGACCTGGCGACCGATCCGCGCTTCGTCACCAACGCGCAGCGCGTTGCCCACCGGGATGAACTGGCGGCAGCACTCGAGGCGCGCCTGCAAGCCGACGCCGCGGCATCGTGGACGACGCGGCTGATGGATGCCGGGGTGCCGGCCGGCACGATCGGCAGCGTCGCCGACGGCTTCGCTCTGGCAGAGCGGCTCGGCCTTGAGCCTCGGGTGCCGGTCGAAGGCGGTACCGACCAGATTCGATCTCCGTTGCGGTTCACGCGGACACCGATCTGCGGGTACGAACGCCCGCCGCGGCTCGATGAGCACGGTGACGAGATCCGCCGGTGGCTTGCCGGCCCCGATCCGACCGGTCGCGCGAGTGACCTTCCCGAAGGAGACGCCCGTGGCACCCGTGGATGACGTCATCGACATCGCCGACATCGACGCGCTGCTCAGCGACGACGAGCGCGCCACGCGTGATGCGGTCCGCGCCTTCGTCGAGCGGCGCGTGATTCCGCACGTCGGTGACTGGTTCGAGCGGGGCGAGACCGATGATCTGCGGGGCCTCGCGAAAGACCTCGGTCAGCTCGGGGTGCTCGGCATGCACCTCGAGGGATACGGGTGCGCGGCTATGTCGGCCACCGAGTACGGCCTGGCATGCCTCGAGCTCGAGGCTGCGGACTCTGGCATCCGTTCGCTCGTCTCGGTGCAGGGGTCGCTCGCGATGTACGCGATCTGGCGTTGGGGGAGTGAGGAACAGAAGCAGCGGTGGCTTCCGGGTATGGCGGCCGGTGACCTGATCGGGTGCTTCGGTCTCACTGAACCGGATGCCGGCTCAGACCCCGCGAGCATGCGAACCCGAGCCGTCCGCGACGGCGATGATTGGGTGCTCGAGGGTCGCAAGATGTGGATCACAAATGGGTCGGTCGCGGATGTCGCTGTCGTTTGGGCGCAGACCGAGGGTGGCATCCGGGGGTTTCTGGTTCCGACTGACTCCGCGGGGTTCTCAGCGCCGCAGATCCAGCACAAGCTGTCGCTGCGCGCATCCGTGACTTCCGAACTGGTGCTGGATGCGGTGCGCCTGCCCGCGGATGCCGTGCTCCCGGAGGTCCAGGGACTTCGGGGTCCGCTCAGCTGTCTGAACGAGGCGCGATACGGTATCGCCTGGGGCGCGCTGGGTGCAGCGCGATCGGCACTGACCGCCGCCCTGACCTACGCCGCGGAACGGACGCAGTTCGGCAAGCCGATCGCGGCGTTCCAGCTCACGCAGCAGAAGCTCGTCGACAGCGTGGTCGAGTACGAAAAGGGGCTGCTGCTCGCGCTTCACCTTGGTCGCCGCAAGGATGCCGGCGAGCTCACACCGCAGCAGGTGAGCCTGGGCAAGCTCAACAATGTACGGGAGGCGCTGGAGATCTGCCGCACCGCCCGCACGATCCTCGGCGCAAACGGAATCTCCCTCGAGTACCCCGTCATCCGTCACGCCGCGAACCTCGAATCAGTGCTGACATATGAGGGCACCGTCGAGATGCACACCCTCGTGCTCGGGCAGGCGATCACGGGCATTCCCGCGTTCCGCTGAGCCGTCATACCGGGCGGGGAGCGCGGCCGCTCGGGAGCCCGTGGCGCGGGCTCGATCCGCCCTGCGCGAACGGGGGCGAAATCGGCATCCGAAGCTGGCACTCGACAGGCTAGAGTGCTAATCTGAGATCAGTTGAGTCGAGGTGACTCAACTTCTAGAACTCGGTCGGATGCCGCATCCGGCCCCGCTCATGAAGGAGACGAGATGGCAAACTATGACCCGCTCCGCGAGATGGAGCGATTCGCGAACGCACTCTTCGACGGCAACCGGCGCGGACCGCGCCAGATGCCGATGGACCTCTACCGTGACGGCGACCACTACGTCCTCTCGGCCGACCTTCCGGGCATCGACCCGGGCTCGGTCGACGTGGATGTCGACGGTCAGCTGCTGACGATCCGCGCCGAGCGCACACTGACGTCGCAGGAAGGCGTCAAGTGGATCACGCGCGAGCGTGAGGCCGGCAGCTTCCTGCGTCAGCTGAGCCTCGGTCAGGGGATCGACACCGAAGGCATCGCCGCCAGCTACGCGCACGGCGTGCTGACGGTCACGATTCCGGTGAGCCCCAAGGCCAAGCCGCGCAAGATTGACATCGCGACCGACGCGCCCTCGACGATCACGGTCGACGAGTCCCACAGTGAGATCCAGGAGGCCGGCGCCAGCGCCTGACCTGCTCTCCAGAAGCCCCCGGCCCGAGAACGGACCGGGGGCTTCTGCGTGCTCGCTCGGGCGCGAGGATGAATAGTCCCGCATCTAGGCTGGAGCGCGTGTCGACGACGACTCGTTTCCCCAAACAAGACTCTCGCAGTGAGATCACGGCTCCGGTCGAGCTCACCCTTCCCGACGGTCGCCTGAACCCCGCGGCTCTCGGCTGGGCGCGCTCCCCACTGATCCGGACCGGCGGGATTGGGCCGCGCCGGTTCTGGGGGCGCAATAAGCGCTGGGAGTACTGGAACATCATGACGCCGCGATACATCGTGGGTCTCACCGTGTCAGCCATCGACTACGCCGCGGTGCACGAGGTGTGGATCTTCAATCGCGACACCCGCGAGGCTGTCCATCGCGCGGCCACCGTGCTTCCCGCTCGCGGGGTCAGCCTGCCGCCAACGCTGGGTCAGGGTCACGCTTCTGCCCGGGCCAAGGATCTTCGGATCGAGGTCACGGAGGAGCCAGACGGCGTTCGGATGCGAGTCGAGGTCCCACGCGCATCCGTCGATGTTCTCGCCGAGAAGCCTGCGGGGCACGAAAGTCTGGCCGTCGTCGTGCCCTGGACTAAGCGGCGCTTCCAATACACGGTCAAGGATGTCGCGCGTCCCGCACGTGGCACGGTGACGGTCGACGGCACGGTGTACGACCTGCCGGCTGGCGAGTCGTGGGCGGTGCTGGACCACGGTCGCGGGCGATGGCCGTACGACATCACCTGGAACTGGGGCGCGGGATCGGGCCGCTACCAGGGCAGCGTGATCGGGATCCAGGTCGGCGGAAAGTGGACCGACGGCACCGGCGCCACCGAGAACGCGTTTTTCATTGATGGACGGATGCACAAGATTCACGAGGACCTGACCTGGGAGTACGACCAGGCAGACTTCCTGCGTCCGTGGTCAGTGCGCGGCGGCGGTCTTGACGCCCGATTCGTCCCGTTCTATGACCGTGTCGCGCGAACGAACCTCGGCATCATTGCGGCGGCGACGGATCAGTGCTTCGGCGTGTGGTCAGGGGCTTTCACGACGGCTGGCGGCGAAGTCATCCCGTTCGACGGTGTCGAGGGGTGGGCAGAACACGTCCACAACCGTTGGTAGCGGATCACGCCCGGGATCGCCTGCCGCGCCGTTTGCAGGATGAACTGGCGCCGAGGTCTAGAAGAGAGTCGAGACTCCGGGTCTCGTCCTGCGTTCGGCCCGGATGCAGGCTTCAGCAGTCTGACGCGCGGGGGCCGCGGAGCTTCGAGGTGAGCGTGCGGAGCTGTTCGAGTTCGGTGTCGCTCAGGGTTGACATCCGTTCGGCGATGGACCTGCCGTGAGCTGAGGCGACCTTGCGAAAGAGACCGGCACCCCGATCGGTCGCGGTGACCACCGCGCCGCGGCCGTCGTCCGGATCCGAGCACTTGGTCAGCAACCCCGAGGCGACCATCCTGTCGACCAGGCGCGAGACACTCGGCTGGCTGATCAGCATGTTGGATGTCACATCGCGCAGGCGCGCCGACATCCCCGGCGCGCGGGTGACGGTGAGCAGGACGTCGTACTCGCCCTGCGTCAGTTCGCCGACGATGAAGTCGCCACTGATCTCGGCGAGCACTTCGTGTTGCGCGCGGAACAGACTCTCCCAGGCGTCGATCGCCAGTCGCCGGTCCGTCATGCACACCAGAGTACGACCATGCCGGCGCCCGTAGGCTGATCACATGTCAGCTCGGATCCTGACGCGGCGGGCCGTCGGCGCCGCCGCGGCCGCCGCCCTTGCTCTCGTCGCCCTGGTCGCGTGTTCGGTGAGCGTGTCGTTCGGCGACGAGGCTGCCGCTGTGTCGACAGACGTCAACGACTTCGTCTTCGAGAGCATGGCTGCCGACTACACCCTGGGCCGTGCGGACGATGGAACCAGCACGATGACCGTCGTCGAGACATTCGTCGCGGTCTTCCCGGAGTACGACCAGAACCGCGGGATGCGCCGCATCCTGCCCGACTCGTACCTTGGTGCCCCGCTGCACCCTCAGCTCGTGTCGATCACCGACGCCGAGGGAGCCCCGCGGCCCGCCGAGGTCGAGAGCGAGGACGGGGTCTACGTCATGACCTCGCGCGCCGACGACTACGTGCATGGCGCGCAGACCTACGTCTTCACCTACACGCTCGAGAACGTCGCCCGCTTCTTCGACGACACCGGGGTGGACGAGCTCTACTGGAACGTCAATGGTGTCGACTGGGCCCAGCCCTTCGGGTCGGTCTCGGCGACGCTGCATGTGCCGGCAGAACTCGCATCCGCACTCACGGGGGCGGAGTCCTGTTACGTCGGTGCGGCAGGCGCTACCGACCAGTGCCCGATCGCCTCGACGACGGATGCCGACGGCGGCGTGACAGTCACGGCATCCGCCACCGACGTGCTGGCCTACGAGACCGTTACGATCGCCGTGGCCTTCGACGCCGACACCTTTGCGTCCTTCGACAGCTCGTACGTCGCGTCGCCGTTCGGATGGCTGCAGGCTCTCGCGTTTCTCGGCGTGATCGGTTCGTTCGTATGGGCGATCGTCTTCCGGACCAGGATGCTGCGTGACGAGCCCGGGCGGCCGACGATCATCGCCGAGTTCAACCCGCCGCCGCGGATCGACGCGCTGGAAAGCGCGGTGCTGCTGGGAAAGACGACCAAGGCGATCCCGGCTGAAGTGCTCGAACAGGCGGTCGTCGGCAGCATCCGTATCGAGGAAGCCGGTCGCAAACTGTTCGGCGGTCTGAAGCTCAAGGCGGTGCTGCTGGACCCCGCGCGCGCGGACGGTGACGGCTTCCTGCTGCTCCAGGGACTGTTCCCGCACATGACACCCGGCGAGGAGTACGAGTTCGGATCGAACGACACGCGGCTCTCTTCCGCTGCGCGCCGCATCATCAAGGCCGCCGAACGGGAACTCGACACCCGAGGACTTCGGCGTGCGGTTCCCAGCGGCTCGCGGTTCTGGCCGATGTTCGGGTCGATCGTGTTCGGCATCCTGACGATCGTGTTCGGGTTCTTCGCGCTCGGCGCGTTCGTGGACGCCACCATCCCTGTGCTCCTCATGATTCCGGCGTTCGTCATGATCTTCGTGGTCGCACTCCTCGTGTCCCGGAAGCCTCTGACCGCTGCCGGCGCCGAGACCCGCGATCATCTGAAGGGCCTGCGGATGTTCATCGAGTGGGCCGAGGCTGACCGGATCCGGATGCTGCAGTCGCCGCAGGGTGCCGAGCGGTTCGCTGTCGACGACGCCGGGGCCCGTGTGGATCCCGCGAATCCTCGTCAGATGCTGCGGATCTACGAGACCTTGTTGCCGTATGCCGTGGTCTTCGGCCAGGAGGAGGAGTGGGCAGAGCATCTCGCTGTGCTGTATGACCAGACCGGTGTTCCCGGCTGGTACGTCGGCACGGCGGGATTCAACGCAGCGGCGTTCTCCTCGGGCATCTCCACGCTCTCGACGACGACCACCTCGTCCACCTCGGGTGGTTCCAGCGGTGGCGGGAGCGCCGGCGGTGGTGGCGGCGGTGGTGGCGGCGGCGGAGTCTGATTCGCTCCGCGCCGGGGTTCAGGGCAACATGGACGAAATCCTCCGCTGATAGAGTCCGACCCACAACAGTTCATCAGCGGGCGGGCGACGTCATCCGGGTCGGGGGATGCGTCGGAAAGAGATTCCGTCTGTGACCGATCCGTCGTCGGGGCGTTCTGCCCTTGCCGCCTACCGCGCCCTGCCATCTCTCGCCGGCTGGGGCTATCTCATTGCGACGTCATTCGGACGCCTCCCGGTGTCCATGGTGCCGCTTGCCATCCTGACCCTCGCGACCTCGGCGACCGGTTCAATCGCGGTCGGAGGAGTCGCCGCCGCCGCGACGGCGCTCGGGGAAGCGGTCGGAGCCCCCGTCGGCGGCGCCCTCTCTGACCGGTGGGGTCAGCGCCGCGTCCTCATGATCGGCGTCGTCGTCAATGTCGCATCCGCCGTGGCCTTCGTCCTCACCATCGGGAACGTGCCCGACGGTGTCGCTGTCGCGCTCGCGGGATTGGCTGGTCTCTCCCTGCCGCAGGTCGGACCTCTCTCGCGGGTGCGCTGGCTCGCGATGTCGCGCGAAGACGTCTCGGCGGCGTTCGCGTTCGAGGGCGTCGTCGATGAGGTCGTCTACATCATCGGTCCGGCGCTGGTGGGGATCGTCGCGGTGGCGCTGTCCCCGCAGGTCTCGCTGCTGGCGGCGGCAGCGCTGATCGCGGTGTTCGTGACGCAGTTCGCTCTCCACCGCACCGCCGCACTGGTGCCGCGCCGCGACACGAAGCCGGATGCCGAAGCCGTAGAGGTGGCAGAACCTGGCCGCGCTCGCTGGGCGATGGCGGCCCTCGTGCTCGGAGGCATGCTCGCGATGGGCGTGTTCTTCGGGGCGAGCCAGGCGGGGCTCACGGCGTTCGCGCAGGCTCAGGGGATGCCTGATGCGGGTGCGCTCTTCTATGCCGTGATGGCAGTCGGTTCAGCGGTCACGACGTTGGCGATGGTCGCCCTCCCGCCCTCGATCGGGCCCTGGACGCGATGGATCGGCGCAGCCGTCGGCATGGCGCTCGGTGGCGTCGGCATGACCCTTGCCCCGACCGTCCCGATCGTGCTGCTGTTCGCGGTGTTCGCCGGCGCCTTCCAGGGGCCGGCGCTGCTCACGCTCTACGGCGTCGCGGGCTCCATCGTCGAGCGCGGCCGGGCGGGAGTTCTCATGACACTCACCGGCAGTGGGGTGGTGTTGGGTGTCGGCATCGGTACCGCGGCCGGTGGCGCCGGAGCCGCGACCGGGGGCGCCGCGGTCGCGTTCAGCCTTGTCGTGGCGGCATCCGTACTGCTTGCCCTGCTCGGCGCTGTCGGGCGGCGCGTGCGTCGCTGACTGAGCTGGCGCCGGGGCGTCGCGCAGGCACAAGTAAGGGCCGGTCGGAGAGGCTTCCGACCGGCCCTTGTCCCTTGCACCAAGAGTGTCCTGCAATCACATGACGGTAGCTGCCACAGCAAAACAACTACCGTGCAAGCACTCTATAACGGTGAGGTAACGGAAGGGAAGACCTCGCCGTTATCTTTTTGTGATTCATAGCTGACGCATGATTCGGTCAGGCTTCGTGGAGCTTTCGTTCAGGATCAGCGCCCAGACTCGGAAACTTGTGTGCCGTCCCGAGGCACTCTCTTTCCGGGCCCACTGGTGCTGCCCGCTTGATTCTCCGATCAGGAAGCCACTGAATTCGTGCGTCAACGCTCATCGTCAACTCCTTTCCTCTCCCGCCCTCGTGCCCGTGCTCTGACTGCAGCTGCCATGGGTGTGACCCTGCTGCTGGGCGCCTCATCGACGGCCGCATTCGCGGACACACCCGCCCCCGCGAGTGCGTCGACACTCGGCGGTGAAGCGCCCCCGCTTCCCGCATCCATCCAGACGGAGGCATCCTCTGTTCAGTCCCTGACCTCGGATGCCGAGGCGGCTCTTGCCGCCGCCGCGACGGTGGTTGCTGACGCCGATGCTCTGAACGAGGAGGTTGCGGCATCCGGGCTGACGGTCGAAGCTCCGACAGTCGTGTCGGTATCGGCGGTGGACGTGGCAACCGCCGACCTCGAGGGACTGGATCTTCTGCCGGTCGTGCTGCTGCCCTCGCTCACCTCCGCGGTGACGGATGCTGTTGCCGATGCGCAGGCGGACATCGACGCACTGCGTGAGCGACTCGCTGCTGCCGTCGCCGCCGAAGAGGCGCGCCGGGCTGCGGAGGAAGCCGCCGCCAAGGCCGCGGCTGAAGAGGCCGCGCGCGTCGCAGCCGAGGAGGCGCGCCGAGCCGCTGCCGCTGCTGCTCCGGCCGTATCCGGTCCGGTCGCTTCGACCGGTGACAACTCCCCGGGTGCGGCGCAGGCCGCTGCCCGTGACATCATGGCGTCGCAGTACGGCTGGGGTGACGGTGAGTTCTCGTGCCTCGTGTCGCTGTGGAACAAGGAGTCTGGCTGGAACTACGCCGCCTACAACGGTTCCAGCGGCGCAACCGGTATCCCGCAGGCGCTGCCGGGCAGCAAGATGGCGTCAGCCGGTGGCGACTGGGCCACTAACGCCGTCACGCAGGTGCGTTGGGGCCTTGGTTACATCGCCGGACGCTACGGCTCGCCGTGCAACGCGTGGGGTCACTCGCAGTCAGTCGGCTGGTACTGACTACGGGGCACAAGTAAGGGCCGGTCGGAGAGGCTTCCGACCGGCCCTTGTCCCTTGCACCAAGAGTGTCCTGCAATCACATGCCGGTAGCTGCCACAGCAAAACAACTACCGTGCAAGCACTCTATAACGGTGAGGTAACGGAAGGGAAGACCTCGTCGTTATCTTTTTGTGATTTCTTTCACGGGTGCGCCGGCGCTGTGCAGCCGCTCAGTAGTCCCCGCCATGGTCGGTCCTGTCCGGGCTGTCGAAACGCTGGAGCTGTACGCGCCGAGCGAGGCGGATGCTCGGCCGAATGAGCAACTGCACGCTGCCCACGATGAAGAACCACGTGCCGACTGTCGAGGTCGACTCGGACAGGAACAGGACGCTCCCGACGACGAACATCACGCCGATGAGGAAGTCATTGGCGGTGCTGAGGGTCTCGTAGCGGTTCCGGATGACGAGTTCGTCGCGTCCGAGGGGAATGTCGAGGTCGGTCGGATCTTGGCTGTTCTCGGAATCGGCCATCGCGACATGGTGCCAGACCGCCCAGCGCGGCCGCGACCCCCGTGCGCGTGCCCCGACGTATGCCCGACGGGACGTACGAGCTTGCCTAGACTGGCCCGCGCTGCCGATCGGAAGAGAGACGATGAGCATCCCGAACCTGTCCGACCACTGGTCACCGCTGTCACATCGACCCTGGCTCTCCGCCTACGCCGACGGTGTGCCCGCGGAGATCGATCCGGTCGATCAGACTCTCGTCGATCTACTCTCGGCATCCGTCTCCCGCTATCCGAAAGAGGTCGCGCTGGAGTTCTTCGGGAGGCAGACGACCTACGCCGAGCTGGGGGAGCGGGTTGAGCGGGTCGCGAACGGACTGCGCAAGCAGGGGGTCGTCGCGGGGGACCGGGTGGCGCTGGTGCTGCCGAACTGTCCGCAGCACGTCGTCGCGTTCTATGCGGTCCTGCGCCTGGGAGCCATCGTCGTGGAGCACAACCCGCTGTACACGGCTCGAGAACTGCGCCATCAGTTCGAGGTGCACGGCGCTGTCGCCGCGATCGTGTGGGACAAGGTCGCCGACACGATCGCCGAGATGCCCTCAGATGTTCGGCCGCGCACGATCGTGTCGGTACGGATGCCGGATGCGCTCCCACTCGGCAAGCGCCTTGCGTTGAAGCTCCCCGTCCCCGCTGCGCGGGAGACGCGTACTGCGATGACGGCCAGACCTACCGCGAAGAAGCTGGTGGCGTGGAAGACGCTGACGGGCACCCGTCGTCTTTCGAAGAAGGTCGCAGCGCCGACGCTCGATGACATCGCGCTGCTGCAGCTGACGAGCGGGACGACCGGAACCCCGAAAGCCGCGATCCTCAGCCATCGGAATCTGCGCGCGAACGCGGCTCAGGGCCGCGCGTGGGTGCCGGGTCTGCGCGAAGGCGCCGAAACCTTCTACGCCGTGCTCCCGCTCTTTCACGCCTACGGCCTCACGCTGTGCCTGACCTTCGCGATCTCGATCGGGGCGCGCATCGTGCTGTTCCCTCGGTTCGACGTCGACGCAGTGGTGGCTGCCGTAAAGCACTCGCCGCCGACGTTCCTTCCCGCCGTCCCGCCCGTCTACGACGCGCTGGCCCGGGCGGCGGCTCACCGAAGGATCGACCTGCGCAGCATCCGGTTCGCCATCTCGGGGGCGATGGGTCTGCCGATTCCGACAGTCACACGGTGGGAGGAGGCCAGCGACGGCCTGCTCGTCGAGGGCTACGGCATGACGGAGTCCTCGCCTGTCGCCCTGGGAAACCCCATCGGCCCCACCCGACGACCCGGCACCGTGGGCGTGCCGTTTCCGAGCACGGAGATCCGCGTGGTCGATCCCGACAACCCGACCATCGACCGCGAAATGGGGGAGGCCGGGGAGTTGCTCATCCGGGGTCCGCAGGTCTTCCAGGGCTATTGGGAGCGCCCCGAGGAGACCGCCGCGGCCCTTCTCCCGGATGGCTGGCTGCGCACGGGCGACATCGTCACGGTCGCCGAGGATGGCTTCGTCACGGTGATCGACCGCGTGAAGGAGCTCATCATCACAGGCGGCTACAACGTGAGCCCGAGCGAGGTCGAGCAGGTGCTCGTGCTGCATCCGGATGTCGAGGCTGCGGCGGTTGTCGGCATCCGGCGATCCTCGGGTGGTGAGGATGTCGTGGCGGCCGTGGTGATGCGCGAGGGCGCGCACTTCGACTCCACGGGCCTGCGCGACTTCGTCCGACCTCATCTCGCTGCCTACAAGGTCCCCAAGCGCATCGTCGAGGTCCCCGATCTTCCACGCTCGCAGATCGGCAAGGTGTTGCGTCGGTCGGTGCGCGAGAGCCTCAGCGTGCGCTGAGGTCTTGCTCTGGCAGTGCGGCGTTCCAGCGAAGACGCGGTTCGTCCTCGTCGATCTGGGTGAGCAGTGCCGCCGCATCCGAGACCGGGAACATCGTGATGATGCGACGGCCGACCGTGGGTGTCTCCACGGCGTAGGCCAGTGCGGCGGGTCCCTGCTGGTCGGTCAGCGCGATCCGCGACCTGAGTTCGCCGAATCGTTCCGTGCGGCGGAGGTTGTGGTCGAGGACACCTGTCGCGGCTGCCGTCACGCGCTCGAGGAGGGTGCTCTCACGCACCCACGGCAGGAACTCGTCGGGGGGCAGGCCGCACAGGCGCGCGAGATCGCCCGCGATCCACCGGTCGCGCTTGCGCCCGAACGGTGTCATGACTCGAGAGAGGAGATATCCGTACACGTGGAGCAGCCCCGCGTTCCCGACCGGCCAGAGGGCGTCGATCCCTGCCCGTTCGTGAAGCGCCTGGAACAGGTCGGTGGTCACGACCGGCTGGCGAAGGAACTCGTCGATCACTGACGATGTTCCCCACGCGGCGAAGCGCCCCGCCGCTGCGTCATCATCGATCGCGGCGCCGAGCCAGGAGAACTCATCCAACGTGGCACGCGGATTCTCGCCGGCGCGGGCGGATGCAGCGTCCAAGGCGTCCGACACGCCTCCAGCGTAGACGGGCACCTGCCGATGGTGGGGCCCTGGATTTCACGAGCTGTTTACCTGCTGTGGCCGCAGCGTCCACAAACCGATGCAAGTATGGACGCAACGTCCCAATCGATGTGGGCGGGGAAGCAGAGCAGTGACACCGACCATCGTCTTCGATTTCGACGGTACCCTCGCCCTCGGTGCGGGTCCGATCGTCGCCTACGCGCGTGCGATCGCCCGACGCTCCGGTGACACGGTCTTCCTCGACCTGGCGGTGTCCGCGCTCGCAGCCTTCGAAGCGGGCGACACCGATCTCTATCGCGACGGCTACGACGTCGTCGGGTCGTTGGCTGCGAAGGCTGGAATCCATGCGGGCGTCCTCAATGAGGCATACGCCGCATCGCGCGCCGCGCTCGGCTCGGCGGACGCACCCGTGATGGCACCCGAAAGGCTCGCGCCTTTCCTCGACCGAGTCGGACGCGATGCGCAGATCATTCTCGCCACCAACGCACCGAGCGACAGCATCGTGCCGTTGCTGTCCGCGTGGGGAGTCGCGGAGGCCTTCGATGCGCTGCACTTCACTGTCGGCAAGCCTGACGGGCTCCGGCCGATTCTCGCGCACGCCCTCGAAGCGGGACCCGTGCTTTCGGTCGGCGACATCGTCGAACTCGACCTGGCGCCCGCGATGGAACTCGGTGCCGACACTGCGCTCGTGGGCGCGACCGCCGCTCGCGCGAGCGCGCCGGTGACGATGCGCGGCACGACTCTCTCCGACCTCTACTCCGATATCGAATCCTGGGCCGCATCCGCGGTGTCCAGTCCCTCCCGCACCACCCCACTCGAAAGGCATCCCTGACATGCGCAAGTCCCTGATGGTCACGGGCATCGCGGCCATTGCCGCCCTTGCCCTCGCCGGCTGCTCCACCGAACCCGACTCGTCGGCGTCGGGTTCGGCCGATACGGCATGGCCCGAGGAGATCACGATCTCGCTCGTCCCCTCTGTCGAGGGCGAAGATCTGGCCGAAGCGCTGGACCCGCTCACGACGTACCTGTCCGAGAACCTCGGCATCGAGGTCAACGGCGTCGTCGCCACCGACTACTCCGCCACGGTCGAGGCGCTCGGAACCGACCAGGCGCAGGTGATCATCACCGACGCCGGCTCGCTCTACAACGCCATGGAGCGCTACGACGCCCAGCTCATCCTGCGCGACGTGCGCTTCGGGGCTACCTCGTATGCGTCGGTCGCATACACGAACAACCCCGACAAGTACTGTGCCGAAGCTCCCGAGCTGTCGACGTATGCCGCCAGCGGCATCGAGCTGTCGTACTGCAACGGAATCGAGTCGGCGGGGGAGAATGCGTCCGGCCAGGGTCCCGAGGCGCTCGACGCGTTGACGAAGATCGATGATGGCACGACAGTTGCCCTGCAGGCGGCGACGTCTCCTGCCGGCTATCAGTACCCCGTCGTGGCAATGCGCGAGGCCGGAATCGACACCGACAACGGGATCACGCAGATCCCTGTCGAAGGCAACAACAACGCCGTACTCGCGGTCTACAACGGTGACGCAGAGGTCGGCTTCGCCTACTGGGATGCCCGCACGACGGTCGCGGAGGAGGCGCCGGATGTCGCCGAGAAGGTCGTGGCCTTCGCTTACACCGACATGATTCCCAACGGCGGCGTCGCAGTCTCGTCCACGCTCCCCGCGGACCTCGTGGCCCAGCTCACCTCCCTCATGGACGGCTACGCTGACTCGTCTGACGAAGCCAAGACCGTCATGTTCGACCTGGTCGGGCTCTCGGACTGGACTGACCAGACCGCCGCCGAGCAGATCACCCGCTACGGCGAGATCCTCTCCCAGTTCCGGAACTGACCGAACCGCGAGGTTCCCGCAAGGAGTCGGTGCATGCACACTGATCCGCAGCGCGCGGAGGCCGGGGGCAACCCCTCGGCCTCCGCGCCCGCCGTCGCCTCGACCGCCACACCGTGGGCGATCAGCCTTGAAGACGTCTCGGTCGTCTACCCCAACGGCACCCGCGCCCTCAGTGGCGTGAGCCTGGAGATCGCCGCCGGTGAGATGGTGTCGATCGTCGGTCTTTCCGGCTCGGGGAAGTCCACCCTCATCCGGGCGATCAACGGTCTTGTGCCGGCGACGAGCGGAACGATCACTGTCGGCCCGTCAGTCGTGACGGGTCTGCGCGGCCGTCGGCTGCGGCAGTTGCGCGGGCACATCGGCATGATCTTCCAGGGCTTCAACCTCGCCGATCGGGCCAGCGTCTACCGCAACGTCCTTGTCGGTCGCTTCGCACACACGTCGACCTATCGCACGGTGCTCGGGCTGACCTCGGCTGTCGACCGAGAGCTCGCGCTCCAGTCGCTGGACTCCGTCGGGATGCTCGAGAAGGTGTGGACGCGGGCCGGTCAGCTCTCCGGAGGGCAGAAACAGCGCGTGGCGATCGCTCGCGCACTCACACAGCAACCGAGTGTGATGCTCGCAGATGAGCCGGTCGCGAGCCTCGACCCCCCGACAGCCCATGCCGTCATGAACGACCTCCGTCGTATCAACGTCGAGGACGGGCTGACTGTGCTCGTCAACATCCACCTCATGGACCTCGCACGCCAGTACACGACCCGCATGATCGGACTGCGCGGTGGTGAGCTCGTCTACGACGGCCTGGCGGCCGACGCCACGGATGCCGACTTCGAGCAGATCTACGGGCGCCCGATCCAGCCGGTCGATCGGCTCGACCGATGAGTCAGGTCCTCCCGCGGTACACCCTGCCACCGCGGCCTCGCAATCGCGCGCGTGTCGCCCTGATCGTGCTCGCCGTCGCGGGCTTCACAGCCCTGACCTGTATTCCTGCCATCGGCGGCATCGAGTTGGACTTCGGCGCGATCATCCGCAATTGGAGCAACGGCTCCGGCATCCTCGTCCAGTTCCTTCAACCGGACTTCTCGTTCCTGCCGCGCACGATCGGTCCGATGCTCGAGACGCTGCAGATGGCGGTGGTCGGCGCATTCCTCGCTGCGCTGGTCTCGGTTCCACTCACCCTCTGGGCGGCGGTGCCGACCAACCCGCACGCCCTCTCCCGGCGCTTCGTCCGGGCGGTGATCAACGTCGTCCGATCCGTGCCCGACCTCGTCTACGCGACGGTGCTGGTCGCGATGATCGGTGTCGGGGTTCTGCCGGGTGTCATCACCCTGTTCCTTTTCGACATCGGAATCGTCGTGAAGCTCGTCTCTGAGGCGATCGACTCCGCCGATCACCCCTACATGGAGGCTGGGCGCGCCGCCGGCGGCACCCAGGCCCAGATCAACCGAGTCACGGCCCTCCCGCAGACCTGGCCCCTGTTCGCCAATCAATGGCTCTACACCCTCGAACTGAATGTGCGCGTGTCAGCGATCCTCGGCATCGTCGGTGCCGGCGGCATCGGGCGCTTGCTCGATGAGCGTCGCGCCTTCTACGCCTACGACGACGTCTCGCTGATCGTCTTGGAGATCCTCGTCGTGGTGGTTCTCATCGAGGTGTTCTCCAACTACTTGAGAAGGCGGTTGGTGTGAGCGCGTCAGCCTCGGCACGAGCGCTCGGTCTGGAGCTGCCGCCGCATCCATCCCGCCTCGGTCCGACCATCACGGCGGTCGCTGTGGGGCTGGTCGTCCTCCTGTCTGTCGTGGGGCTTCCGATCGACTGGAGCGACGTCGGCGCGATTCCGGGCGAGCTGCTCCACTACGGCGCACTGATGTTCGCCGATCCCAACTGGGAGAAGCTTCCTCGGGCGCTGTTCGAGACGTGGCGATCGATCTCGATGGCGTGGATCGGCGCGATCCTCTGTGTTGTCATCTCGATCCCGCTCGGGATGCTGGCAGCGCGGGGTGTCGGCCCGATCTGGATCCGGATGCCGCTGAGGGGCCTGTTCGCCGTCATCCGTGCGCTCCCCGAAGTGATCATCGCGCTGCTGCTGCTCACGATCACGGGACTCACGCCTTTCACTGGTGCACTCGCGCTTGGAATCGCGGGCATCGGCACGCAGGGGAAATGGGTCTACGAAACGATCGAGTCGGTCGAGGAGGGCGCATCCGAAGCCGTGCGGGCCGCAGGTGGTGGCACGGCAGAAGTCACCCGATGGGCGCTGTGGCCCGCCGCTGCCCCCGCGCTGATGTCGTTCGCGCTGTACCGTTTCGAGATCAACATCCGTACCTCGGCGGTGCTGGGGCTCGTAGGTGCAGGCGGGATCGGCAGCATGCTCGCCAACTACACCAACTTCCGGCAATGGGATACCGTCGGAATGCTGCTGATCGTGGTGGTCGTCGCGACGATGACCATCGATGCGATCTCGGGGGCGATACGCCGCCGGATCACGCAGGGCGCCCGGGTGCGCGGGACCAGACGATCCTCGAAAGGACGCCAGGATGTGGTCGGGATCCGCTGAGACGCCGCCGACGATGCGTATCGCGATGCTCGCTCCGTCGCTGCAGCCGACTGAACGACGTGTCGCCGAGTCCATTGCAGCTGACATCGAGTCGGCGATCGAGCGCACCGCACAGGAAGTCGCCGACATCGTCGGCGTCGGGCGAGCGAGCGTCATCCGCACGGCGCAGTCGCTCGGCTATGAGGGGTACCCGCAGCTGCGCGTCGCCCTCGCGCGTGAGGTTTCCCTCACCGGCGCAGACGTCACCGAGACGGATGGGACGATGCTCGGCGCCCTTCGGGGAGCCGTCGACCGGTTCGCATCGCGACTTGGCCACACCGTCTCTGCGCTCACGGAGGAAGGCCTCGACGCGTTCGTGCGCGATATCGACGATGCGCAGCGCCTGCTCGTTGCGGCGAACGGGCTGTCCTCACCGCTCGGGATCGACCTCGCGATGCGCCTGACCTCTGCGGGTAGGCCGGCCGAGTACATGCCCGACACCCTGGGGCAGCAGATCGCCGCGGGGCATCTCGGCCCGGGGTCGGCGTGCCTGGTCGTGTCCGGGTCGGGAGCGAACCGGGCATCGCTCGATGTCGTCACCCAAGCACGTGCGAGCGGCGCGAGGGTCCTCGCGATCACCTCGTTTCCCCGCTCACCCGTCGCGGAAGCCGCGGATGTCTCACTCATCGTCGCCCCGGTCAACGACTCATTCCACGACGAGCTCGTCCACACCTCCCGTGCCGCGCTCATGCTCGTGACCGAGTCCGTCGTGGGGCTGCTGGTCGCGCGCCGAGGTGAGAGCGCGCGTGCCGCGCAGGCCGCGACCCTCTCCGTTCTCAGTCGTTCGCTGTCAGAGTAGCGAGCCGGCGGCTGCGAGGCCGGCGGCCGCGTAACGCGAGTGAAACGAGCCCCGCGTATCGTGACGCGCAACGCTCATGAAAGCGAAAGCCCGCGTCCGGCGGGTGAATGGAAAGCGTGAAGCGGCTCGAGAAGGAGTTGCTATGACATTCCAGGTCCCCCTTGTGGACATCACCGCGTACGTGGCAGACGGGACGCCCGCCGCGAAGGCGGAGGTTGCCCGCCGCGTCGACGACGCCTGCCGCACTGTCGGATTCATCCAGATCACCGGGCACGGTATCCCGGATGCCGTCATCCGCGGGCTCACCGAGGCGATGGATGCCTTCTTCGCGCTCGACCTCGAGACGAAGAAGTCCTACCGCACGCCGCCGCAGATCAACCGCGGATATAGCCCGCCGAAGTCGGAGTCTCTGAGTCTCAGCCTCGGCGTGGAACAGGCGAGCCGCATGAACGATTTCTTCGAGGCGTTCAACATCGGGGCATCCGCTGCAACCTACCCACACATGGCGCAACTCCCGCAGCCCGACTATGCCGAGAATCTCTGGCCCGCGGTCGAGGGCTTCCAGACGCAGGTGGAGGCCTACTTCGCCGAAGCGGCCCGCGTCGCCCGCGTCATGACGCGGATCTTCGCCGACGCGCTGGGGCTTGACCCGGAGTTCTTCGCCTCCCGTACCGATCACTCGCTCGACGTCATGCGCATGAACAACTATGCGCTCCCGCCCGGGACCGATGTGACCCTCGACGGCGACCTGATCGGCATGGGCGAGCACACCGACTACGGAATCGTGACCATCCTCTGGGCCGATCAGGTGAAGGGTCTGCAGGTGCTCGGCGCTGACGGGTCGTGGAACGACGTGGCGCCGGCCGATGACGCGCTCCTCATCAATCTCGGCGACATCACCGCCCGCTGGACCAATGAGCGGTGGACCTCGACTCTGCATCGTGTGAAGCCTCCCGTGATCAACGGCACGATCGAACGGCGCCGGTCGGCGGCCTTCTTCCACGACGGGAACGTCGACGCCATGATCGAGACGCTGGCCGCGTGCGTCGATGCCGAGCACCCCGATCTGTACGAGCCGGTCACCGTCGGTGAGCACATCGCCGCGAAGCTCGCCGGGTCCCGCGCGGGCGTGCGCAACGCGTCGGCGACGCGGGAGTCCGCGCGCGTGCTTGCCAGCCGGCGCTACTGAGATTCTGGGCGTTCGAGGCGCCCATCGAGACCGTCGAGTAGCAGCATCAGACCGAAGTCGAAACCGGACCCCTGGTCGGCGGCGTGCAGGCTGACGTGCTCGATGAGATGTGTGTGCCCGACCTGCTCGAGGTAGGCGATGGCGGCGTCGCGTTGTTCCCGTTCGGCGGTGGCATCCGTCGGAGCGAAGTCGAGGGCCTGGATGACGTACCCCTGGATGTATGCCTCGAGGACGTGATGGGCGTGGAAGGCCTGCTCGGGTGTGAAGCCCGCGCGCCGCAGGTGCCCGAGTGAGGCGTCGATGTAGGCCATCCGTGCCGGCCCGCCGCTGGTCGCACGGATACGGTTCGCCCACGGGTGACGCAGTAGCGTCGTGAACGCCGATCGGGCGGTTCGGCGCACCGCTTTGCGCCAGTCGCGCGTCTCACCGGTCAGGGTGACCTCGGCCCAGACGAGATCGACGATCCCGTCGATGACGGCTTGCTTGGACGGCAGGTGATGGTAGATCGACATCGCCTCCACGCCGAGGCGGGCACCCAGGGCCCGCATCGTCAGTGCGTCCAGGCCTTCTGTGTCGACGAGCTCGAGCGCAGCGGAAAGGATGCTGTCGCGAGTCAGTGGTCGACGGGTCGTGTCAGGCGCATCGTCGGGCATCGACATCTGGCGACCTCCCCGGCGACTTGACGAGCTTACGGTGTAAGACTAGCCTCGCGGATAGCCATACAACGTAAGGCCGTCCGTTGCGACCTAGGAGGATCACCATGCGCGCCATTCGTCGCTCTCGCTATGGCGGGCCGGAGACGCTCGAGGTCGTGGACGTCGACCCTGAACCGCTGGAACCGGGGCGAGTCAGGCTGCGAGTGACCGCCGCGTCGCTGAACCCCTTCGAATGGCATCACATGCGCGGCCTGCCGTGGCTCATGCGTCCCACGTCTGGCTGGCGCTCTCCGCGCAACCCGGGACTCGGAGTGGATGTGGCAGGTGTCGTCACAGAGGTGGGCGGCGAGGTCGTGGACCTGACCGTAGGGGATGCGGTGTTCGGCGTCGCGCGCAACTCGCTGGCGGAATCGGCGACGGCGCGGGCCGAGTACCTCGTGCCGATCCCGGAGGATGTGGAGCCCGCGCATGCCGCCGCGGTGCCGCTTGCCGGGCTGACAGCGTTGCAGGCGCTCCGCGATCGGGGACGCATGGCGGCGGGTTCCCGCGTGCTGATCCTCGGTGCGGCGGGCGGCGTGGGGCACTACGCCGTGCAGATAGCCCGCGCCCTCGGCGCCGGTCGGGTCGTGGCGAGTTGCAGTGGCCGAAACGCGTCGTGGGTTGCGGACCTCGGGGCGGACCGCATCCTGGACTACACGCGGGGAGAGGTCGAAGACCTGGATGAGCGGTTCGACGTCATCGTCGATATCGCTGGGGGCACACGCATCGGGTACCTGCGGAGCCTGCTCGCGTCGGGCGGGTCGCTGGTGCTCGTGGGAGGTCCGGGCGAGGGCCGGCTCCTGGGCCCTGCGACACGGATCTTCGGGGGGTTGATCGCGAGTCGATTCCGCCGGGAGCGGGTCGTCGGGGTGAACGCGACGTGGTCAGGAGCCGATCTCGCCCTTCTTGCGTCGATGCTGGGCAACGGTAGCGTGCGTAGCGTCATCCATCGAGAGGTCGGTCTCGCCGACGCGCCCGCGGCGATTGCGGAGCTCGAGGACGGGCACGTTCCCGGCAAGTTGATCGTGCGCATGTAGCGACCTCGGTCCGCCGGGGACTTTCGACCCTCGCTGTGGCCTGACCACATGGCTATCGTGCTCGTGTGCGCACGATCGAACAGACCCTCGAACTCCAGGCCGACGCGGCGATCCACAAGATCGAGGGGATGCGGCATCCGCTGCGCTTCACCGTGTCGGGCATGCTCGCCGGCGCCTACGTCGGCATCGCCGTCGTCCTGATGCTGAACGCGGCAGGCCCGTTGGCCGAGGCCGGCGCCGGGTGGGCGAAACTCGTCAGCGGGCTGGTGTTCGGCGTCGCGCTGACCCTCGTGGTCTTCGCCGGTGCGGAGCTGGTGACGTCATCGATGATGACCCTCACCCAGGGCACGCTCATGCGGGCGACGTCTCCCGGCTCGGCTTTCGGTGCGCTCGGGTTCACCTTCGTCGCGAATCTTCTCGGCTCAGCACTGTTCGGAACGCTCGTGGCGCTGGCGGGAGTTCTGCACGCGAATCCCGCCGCGGGTGCGATGCTCGAGGCGATGCTGGATGCCAAGGCGCACGAGTCGCCGATCGAACTGTTCGTTCGCGGCATTCTCTGCAACGTGCTCGTGTGCCT
Source organism: Microbacterium sp. UBA1097 (assembly GCF_002313585.1). Classification (NCBI taxonomy): domain Bacteria; kingdom Bacillati; phylum Actinomycetota; class Actinomycetes; order Micrococcales; family Microbacteriaceae; genus Microbacterium; species Microbacterium sp. UBA1097. The sequence goes on from NZ_DCBW01000046.1 coordinate 106,658, forward strand.
CGCGATCTGGATGGTGGCGCGTTCGACCACTGACGGCCCCAAGTTCGTGGTGATCTTCTGGGCGCTGCTGGCCTTCATCACCTCGGGGTTCGAGCACGTCGTGGCGAACATGACGACCTTCACCCTGGGGCTTGCCACCGGCGTTCCGAGTGCGACCTGGCTGTCGTTCGGTACCAACATGCTGTGGGTAGGCCTCGGCAATCTCGTCGGCGGCGCCGTTGTCGTGGGCATCGCCTACTGGGTGATCGGCGGATCTCCGAGATGGCCCGCAGCCCGCGTGCTCACCCCCGAGGAGGCGCAGGCGTCGGTGTGACGGATGCCGCCAGTTGCGTCATCCGACGTTGACGCATCGCCAAGAACAGCGGGAAGGTGAAGGCGAAAGCCGTGAGGCCCGAACCGACGATGTAGAGCCACGCGAAGCGCATGCCGAGTCGACGCGCTTCGGCCACGATGAGAACGCACCCCGCGACAGCGACGACCAGCAGGTCGACCGTGATCGACGACACCGCCGGACCGCTGGTGACGAGGTCGCCGATGAAGTCCCGCAACTGGATGATCGCGAGGGCGTTGAAATACCACGTACCGGCCAGCCCCGCGACAGCCAGTGCGAGATACGTGAGGGCAAGCGGGCTCCAGTGACGGCTCATGCCTCGATCTTGTCGCGGGGTGACGCGTCGGTCCAGGTGCGTGCCTCGGGCAGGATGGATGAGTGACCGATGACTTCGCCGACGGATCCACGCCCGCTCCTGCCGATCTTGACGCTCTCGCCGGTCGGGGGAGCGAGATCCGCCTGATCGCGGTCGACATGGATGGAACCCTGCTCGACGGCGAAGGTGCGGTGCCCACGGCGCTGTGGCCCCTGTTGGGTCGCCTCCGCGATGCGGGTATCGCGTTCGCGCCCGCCAGTGGCCGACAGCACGCCACGCTGCGGCGCGAGTTCGGTGCACACGGTGACGATCTCGTCTTCATCGCCGAGAACGGCACATTCGTGACGCGCGGCGACGAGGAGCTCAGCTCCGACGTCATGGACCGTGACTTCGTCATCGACCTCATCGGCGACATCCGTGGTTTCACGCATGAGGTCGGTGTCGTGCTGTGCGGCAAGGCCTCGGCATACATCGAGCGAACCGACGATGCCTTCCGGGATCAGGCCGAAAAGTACTACGCCCGGCTCATGGACGTCGAGGATCTTCTCGCCGTGGACGACGAGATCCTCAAGGTCGCGGTGTTCGATGTCGAGGACGGGGAGAAGCACACGGCGCCCGCACTGGAGCGGCACCGCCTGACTCACCAGGTCGTCGTGTCAGGGCACCACTGGGTCGACGTCATGAACCAGGGTGTCTCCAAAGGCAAGGCGCTTCGCGCCATCCAGGACCTCCTGAACGTGACGCCGGAGCAGACCGCGGTGTTCGGCGACTACCTCAACGATCTCGACATGATGGATGCCGCCGACTTCTCCTTCGCGATGGCCAACGCGCATCCCGATGTCGCAGCCGCCGCCCGATACCGGGCGCCATCCAACGTCGACCACGGCGTCATCCGCGTCCTCGAGCGCCTTCTGGACTGACGGCCCCGGCGGCGGGTGCCGAGGGGCAGGATGGAACCATGATCTCGATCCCCACTCTCACCCTGGCCGATGGCACGACCTTCCCCCAGTTGGGCTTAGGTACCTACGGGCTGCGTGGCGCAGACGGCACAGACGCGATCGTCTCAGCCATCCATGCCGGGTACCGGCTGCTGGATTCCGCCGTGAACTATGAGAACGAGCGTGAGGTCGGCGAGGCAGTCCGCCGGAGCGGACTGGACCGGGACGAACTGATCGTGACGACCAAGATCCCCGGGCGCGACCACGGTTACGACGAGGCACGGCGCAGCGCGGGCGAATCGCTCGAACGTCTCGGCCTCGACCGCATCGACCTGTATCTCATCCACTGGCCGAACCCGAGCGTCGACAAGTACGTCGACACGTGGCGCGCGATGATCGACCTGCGGGCCGAGGGACTGGTCCGATCCATCGGGGTGTCGAACTTCACCGAGTCGATGCTCGATCGCCTCCAAGACGAGACGGGCGTGATGCCCGTCGTGAACCAGGTCGAACTCCACCCCTACTTCCCGCAGGCGCCGCTCCGGGAGTACCACGCCGCTCACGGCATCCGCACCGAGAGCTGGAGCCCGCTCGCGCGCCGGAGCGAGTTGCTGAACGAATCCGTGATCAGCGACCTGGCGACAGAGCTCGGCGTCAGCCCCACGCAGGTCGTGTTGCGCTGGCACGTGCAGATCGGGTCCACGCCCATTCCCAAATCCGCTCACGCCGGCCGCCAGCGCGAGAACGCCGATGTCTTCGGGTTCACGCTCACCAGCGAGCAGGTCGCGGCGATCTCCGCCCTCGAGCGCGGGCGGCTCTGGGACGGGGACCCCACCACGCACGAAGAGATGTGACGCCGACGGGGTCTCGGGCAGCGGCCGGCTGTCAAGTCCCTCGCTGAGCGGGCCCCACCGCGGGATCCTGATGCCGTACGCGCCGCGCAGATCGCGCGCCCCATGGCGAAAGGAGCTCGACATGACCGACAGTGCACGAGACCCCCTCGAAGAAGCCGATACCGTCGAGCAGATCGCGCCTATCGAGGGAGCAGAGCCCACGGAGGACCCCCAGCGCTCCTCCGACGACGGGCCGGTCGAGGACGCCGCGGTCGACATCGATCCCGACATCCAGCCCGACGCCGAACGGCCTGCCGATCCGGCATCCGACCAGCACAACCCAGCCGTCCAGCCCGGGGCAGCGCCCTCGTCCGAGGCTCAGCCCGAGACGCAGGGCGACGAGCCGCTGAGTGCAAGACTCGGCGAAGCCGGGCAAGGAGACCTCGCCCCCGAAGACGAGTGAGCGGGCCGGAGTCAGCGGAAGCGGTGGTCTTCGGGATGAAGGCGCGCACCGCGTCGCGGTTCCCGGGGGCCGCCCGCCCCCAGGAGCCGGATGACCCGCTGCCGGTGGCCCGCCCAGGGCGAAAGAAGCTCGAGCATCCCGTCATCGTCGGTGCGTGATCCGGTCAGGGCGTAGCCGACCTCGTGGGCGAGGTGGTAGTCGCCGACGCTGACGGCATCGGGGTCTCCGAAGGCCTTGATGCGGGTCTCCGCCGAGGTCCAGGGCCCGATGCCTGGTCGGCTGAGCAGGATGCGGTCCACACCCTCGGTGTCAGGTGCGGCGAGGAGGGCGCTGACAAGAGAGGTGCCTCGCGCGGCGATCCGCGCGATCGTGCGGGACTGCGGCGGCTCGAGCCCGGCGCGGTGCCACTCCCACGACGGGATGCGCCGCCAGCCGTCGATGGTCGGGGGTGCGAACATCGGTCTCGGCGTCGGTCCGGGAGCCCGCGTCCCGTGGCCGGTCACGACCCTTCGCCAGGCGCCGAACGCCTGGAGGCCCGTGACCTTCTGTTCGAACACCGAGCTGATGAGCGCATCGAAGACGAGATCGGTGCGGCTCAGGCGCAGGCCGGGATGACGATGCGCGAGGTGGGCGATCAGCGGATGCTGCGCCGGCTCGAACCCGCCGGTGTCGTCGGTCCCTCCGCACAGCGCAGGCACCTGATCGAGGGCCCACTCGGCGCCCTCGCCCCACGCCGCGGCTCGCACCGAACCGTCCGCGCAGCCCCGGAGGGCGAGTGTCGCCACACCCAGCGGAGTGCGGCTTGCGCGCCAGATCACCGCGCCGGACGTCGCCATCGTCGGGTCGTGCGCTCCGCGTCGTTGGAACAGCACTGTGGCGGCGAGGTTCAGGGGGTGTCGGGGCCGGTAGACAGTCTCGATCGGATGCGACGACCGTGCGCCGGAGGATGGTGGGGTTGTCGAGTGCGCGACGTCATCCTGAAGCGGTGGCTCACTCGTGGGCGGTGCCGAGGTCCGTGTCGGCGCGAGTGAGGTCATGCGAACACGATACGTGCGCCCGCTGACACCTCGTGCGGCATCCCGGGGGTTCGGTCGCGCCGTTGTGTCGGTGCAGAGTGGGGCGACCCGCATCAAGGCGCGACTGAATCGTGGGTCGGGGTGCGCCCGCTGACACCTCGTGCGGCATCCCGGGGGTTCGGTCGCGCCGTTGTGTCGGTGCAGAGTGGGGCGACCCGCATTAAGGCGCGACTGAATCGGGGAGAGTCGGGTCGCACGCCGCAGGATGCCGAGAAAAAGGCGACCCTACGAGCTCAGAACCGGTCGGGCGACGGGGTGCCGTGGCCGTAGCGGATGACGACGTCGGCGTGACGGTCGAAGCGGTAGCCGACGCCGCGTACGGTTCGCACGATGTCCTCGTACCGGCCGAGCTTCGAGCGAAGGCGGCGTACGTGCACATCGATCGTGCGCTCTCCCGGCACCTCGCCGTCATCGGCACTCTGCCAGAGCGAGGCGACCAGCTCCGACCGCTCGATCGTGCGACCTTCGCGCAGCACGAGGTACTGGAGAAGCTCGAATTCCGTGAACGTGAACGGAGCCGTCTCGCCGTCGATCACGATGCGCTTGCGCGAGATGTCGAAGACGACGCCACGCGCGGAGCGGTCGGTGTCTTCGGGCTCGGTGGCGGGGGTGGCTGCGGCGATGGCGGAGGGCTCACGCAGCGCGCGACGTACGACATCCACGTCCCGACCACCCGCGCCTCGGGGCGCGAGCGCCACTGTGGCATAGGTCTCGGCATCCGGTGCGAGCTCGGCAAGCGTCCGGCGCAGGGCATCGACAAGGACGGGGAGCGAGACGCCGGCAGCGGCTGCCTTGGCCTCATCGAGCCCGACATAGAGGGCGAAGCCGCGGGGAGCGCGCGCGGCCGGCTCTTCGGCGATCGGGGGCACGGCGTGCAGGTGGCGGGCCGGAGCGGGGCGGGTGAGGAGGGCGGTGTTCGACATGGGGATGATGGTCCTTGCGGAGGGCCCGGGTGGTTCGGGCGGTGCTGTTGCGGTGACCCGAGGGTCGGTGTCGAGCGCGGTTCTGATGGTCGCGCTCTGCGTGAGGGCTAGGGGCAGTGCGATCTGGAATCGCAGAACACGCCCCGCTGAGCTGTCGTCAGCGACACATTCGACAACACATGACTGAGCGGCCGGCCATCATCATGCCGGCAGTTCCGTTCGCCTCCCAGGCGGACAGGACATGCGCGTTGTCAGTCATGCGGCTGATTATGACCGACCGTGTCGAACTGCGTCAAATCACGGTCATCGCGCCCGACACCCCTGGTTCCTGCCGCGCAATCTGCTCAGTCGGAGAGGAGTCGCCTTGCCACTTCTTCAGCCACTCGCTCCGGTCTTCACGGCTACCGGCGAGGTGGCGTTCTATCTCCCGCCCGGCACGTGGACGCACCTTCTGACGGGGGAGCGCGTCGCGGGCGGCGCATGGCGGACCGAGGTCCACGGGTTCGACAGTCTGCCGCTGTACGTCCGGCCCGGAGCCGTGCTCCCCTGGGGTGCGCGCGAGGACCGCCCCGACTACGACTATCTCGACGAACTCGCGCTGCGTGTCTTCCCGGGGGGAGCGGGGATTGCTAGCGTCACGGTGACCACCCCCGACGGGCGAGTCGATACCTTCGAGGTCGACCGCGCCGCGGTAACCGAAAAGGAATGATCCAGAGTGAGTGAGCAATGACCGGTTCGCCTGATTACCGTGATTCCGGCCTCGTCTTTCCCGACGACTTCACGTTCGGTTCGGCGACCGCGTCGTATCAGGTGGAGGGCGCGTTTGATGAGGACGGGCGTGGACCCTCGATCTGGGACACGTTCAGCAAGACGCCCGGCAAGGTGTGGAACGGTGACACGGGGGATGTGGCGTGCGACCACTACCACCGCTGGGAGAGCGATCTCGACCTCATGGCGGAGTTGGGTCTGGACGCCTATCGGTTCTCGATCGCGTGGCCCCGCATCGTGCCAGCGGGCCGCGGCGCGGTGAACCAGGCGGGGCTCGACTTCTACTCGCGACTCATCGACGGTCTGCTCGCGCGAGGCATCAAGCCGGTAGCGACGCTCTATCACTGGGATCTGCCGCAGCCGCTGGAGGATGCCGGCGGTTGGGCGAACCGCGCGACCGTGGATGCGTTCGAGGAGTACGCGCGGATTGTGGGCGCCGCGTTCGGTGACCGGGTCCACACCTGGACGACGCTGAACGAGCCGTGGTGCTCCGCGTACCTCGGGTACGGCCAGGGCGGTCACGCGCCGGGCAGGCATGAGCCGGCTGCTGCGCTCGCGGCGGTCCACCACCTGAATCTTGCGCACGGCCGGGCGGTGCAGGCGCTGCGGGCGACATCGGCCGGGAACCCGCAGTACTCGGTGACGTTGAACTTCCACGTGCTGCGCGGTCAGGGTGATGGTGCAGCGGAGGCGATGCGCCGCATCGATGCGCTCGCGAACCGCGCGTTCACGGGGCCGATGCTGCGGGGGGAGTACCCGTCCGACCTGCTGGAGGACACGGCATCGGTGACCGACTGGTCGTTCATCCGTGACGGGGATCTTGCCGACATCCATCAGCCGATCGACGTGCTGGGCGTGAACTACTACTCGACCGCGACGGTGCGGATGTGGGACGGGGTCTCTCCGAAACAGCAGAACGATGGTCACAAGGGCGCCGAGGGCGGCACCGCGTGGCCTGGCAGCGACCAGGTCGTGGAGTTCGTGGAGCAGCCCGGCCCGTACACGGCGATGGGGTGGAACATCGCGCCCGAAGGACTCGAGGAACTCCTCGTATCGCTGCACGACCAGTTCCCGGGCCAGGCGCTGATGGTCACCGAGAACGGCGCAGCATTCGACGACACCGTGGCAGCCGACGGTTCGGTCCCGGACCCGGAGCGGCTGGACTATCTGCGCCGGCACTTCACGGCGGCCCACCGTGCCATGGCTCGCGGTGTCGACCTGCGCGGCTACTTCGTCTGGTCCCTGCTCGATAATTTCGAATGGGGGTACGGGTACGCCAAACGCTTCGGTATCGTTCGCGTCGATTTCAACACGCTCGAACGCACCGTCAAAGACAGTGGCAGGTGGTACCAGCAGCTGGTCGCAACCCACCGGATTCCCGCGTAACCCTCAGGCGCGACATCCGCCGCAACGCCGGAGCCGTCTTTCGCGCGCGAGCGTACCCTGGAGGAATGAGCGAGACGCGGTTCACCGACCAGAAGGATGCCTCCCGGTACACCCTGCACGTGGGGGATGACCTGGTCAGCGCGCTCGACTACAACGACGACGGTCGATCCGTCGCGATGACCCGGGCCTTCACGCCGCCGCCGTTTCGCGGCAAGGGCTACGCGGCCGAGATCGTCGCGCGCGCCGTCGCGGAACTAGAGGAGCGCGGCGACCGCGAGATCATCCCGGTCTGCTGGTACGTCGCTGAATGGTTCGACCGGCATCCCGAGCACGCCGGCATCCTCAAAGCTCGCGCCTGAGCACCCGCGTCAGCGGGATGCTGGCGCAGATTGTTGGCGCATACGGTCGTCTCGCCGAGAGGCGGCGACCATATGCGCCATCTTTTTCGACGAACGCGGCAGTATTCGGCAGTTTGCTTGCAACGCCGCGGCGAAGCGTCCGTAACGGGCGCGCTCTAGGATGCTGCGAACGAAGGAGGAACGCCGTGAAGTCGAAGCGCGTAACCCTCGCCGATGTCGCCGCTGCCGCCGGTGTCTCGCGGACGACCGCCTCACTCGTGCTCTCGGATCGAGGCGACGAGCTGCGGATCTCGGAGGCGGCGCAGCAACGCGTGCGTCGCGTGGCCGCCGAACTCGCGTATCGCCCGAACATCCTCTCGTCAGCGTTGCGCCGCGGATCGAGCCGGACGATCGGTTTCGTCTCCGACACGGTGGCGACCTCGCAGCTGGCCGGAGACCTCATCAAGGGTGCCCTCGAACACGCACATCGCAACGGGTACATGCTCTTCATCGGTGAGACCGAAGGTGCCCCCGACGAAGAGCGGCGCCTCGTGCAGGGCATGATCGACCGCCAGGTCGACGGGCTCATCATCGCGTCGATGTTCACGCGTGTGCGTGCGGTGCCCGCGGGAATCGATCCTCGCAGCGTCGTGCTGCTGAACGCGCTCCCCGAAGACAGTGCGGTCGGAACCGTACCCTCGATCGTGCCCGATGAGTACTCCGCGGGGCGCGCGGCGGTCGAAGTGCTCCGTGCCGCGGGGCACTCCCGCATCCACCTCCTCGGTGCCGGTCCCGGGCCCGACGATGTCCCGGTCCAGACCGTCGCGGGGTCCGAGCGACTGCGCGGCATCCTCGACGCCCTGGCAGAAGACGGACTCGAGCCAGCCAGCGCGCGGCTGTGCTCGGTGTGGCTGCCCGAGGACGGATGGGCGGCGGCACGCTCGCTGTTGGAGACCGGCGTGCGCGGTGAGGCCATCATCACGTTCAACGATCGTCTCGCGTTCGGTGCGTATCAGGCGATCCAGGAGGCGGGACTGTCGATCCCGGGCGACTTCTCGATCGTGTCGTTCGACGATCATCAGCTCGCGAGCTGGTTGCGGCCGCGTCTGACGACCTTCGCGCTGCCCCACTACGAGTTGGGGGCGCTCGCGCTGCAGGTGCTGCTGGAAGACGACGCCCCGGACTGGGGGACTGTCCGGCGGGTACCGATGCCGCTGCGCATGCGCGAGTCGGTGGCGGGCCCCGGAGGCGCGCCGACGGGTGCCGGGCGCCGCTCGGCGGCATCCCCATCGCGCGAGGCTGCAGTATCTCCGTGAGCCTCGGACCCGATGTCGGGAGCCCGCCGTAGCGTGAGGGCATGCGCATCCTCCACACCTCCGACTGGCACATCGGGAGGTCGTTCCACGGCCACTCGACGCTGCCAGCGCTGCGGGAGGTGCTCGATGCGCTCACCGACCAGGTTCGAGACAACTCCGTCGATCTCGTGATCGTCGCGGGCGATGTCTTCGACTCATCGACGCCGCCGGCCGAGTGCTACACGCTGCTCACCGACACGCTCTCGGGGCTCGCTGACGCCGGTGCTGCCGTGGTCGTGACCAGCGGCAACCACGATTCGGCGGCCCGCCTGGGATTCCAATCCGGCCTTTTGCGGTCGGGGATTCACGTTCTGACCGACCCGGCGACGCTCGACGCGCCGATCACGCTGACCGACGCGCACGGGCCCGTCCACGTCTACGGCATCCCCTACCTCGAACCGGCACTGCTGCGCCGGACCTGGCCCGGCGAGAAGCTCCGCACGCAGCACGACGCCATCGCTCACGCGATGGGACTCATTCGCGCAGACCGTGCTACGCGGGGTGGTCGCTCGATCGTCGTGTCGCACTGTTTCGCCGCGGGGGTCGATCCCACACCCGGCCTCGAACGAGACATCCAGCAGGGCGGACTCGACGTCGTCCCCCTCGCCGAATTCGAGGGCATCGACTACGTCGCACTCGGACACATCCACGGTCGTCAGCAGCTGGCCCCCGCGGTGCGGTACGCGGGAGCACCGTTGCACTACAGCTTCGGTGAGGCCGACAAGCCGCGCGGCTCCTGGCTTGTCGATCTCTCGGCAACCGGCGAGGCCTCTGTCGCCTGGCTCGATCTGCCGATACCCCGCCGCCTCGTCACAATTCGCGGGACGCTCGATGACCTGTGCTCCGGCGCCGACCACGAGCACGCCGCGAATGCGTGGGTGCGGGCCGAATACACGGATGCGACGCCGCAACGGGATCCGCTGCGCCGCCTGCAAGCGCGCTTCCCCTTCTGCGCCGCCGTCGTGCACGCTCCCGAGAGCCGGCACGACCGTGACGAGCAGACCTACGCGGGCCGCGTCCGGACAGCCCAGACCCACGTCGAACTGATCGATGCGTTCCTTGCCCACGTCCGCGAGGGCGAGGGAGCGAGCGAAGCCGAGGCCGCGCTCATCGCTGACGTGCTCGCCGATCGCGCGGTCGCGGAGGCCCTCGCGTGAGGATCCACAGGGTCCAGATCGAGGGGTTCGGTCCGTTCCGCGAACGGCAGGATGTCGACCTCGACGCACTGGCCCCGTCGGGGGTGTTCGTGATCGCCGGTCGCACCGGAGCGGGCAAGTCCAGCATCCTCGATGCGATCTGCTTCGCCCTCTACGGCACGGTCCCGCGCTATGACGGCGTCGATCGTCGCCTGCGCAGCGATCACTGCGGCCCCGACGATCCGACGCAGGTCACGCTGGAGTTCAGCACCGGAAGTGACCGGTGGCGCATCTCGCGGTCGCCGGACTACGAACGCCCCAAGCGCCGCGGCACCGGCATGACAGTCGTCGCCGCCGACGCGCTGCTGGAGCGGCTGGAGACGGACGCGGATGGCGGCGAGCGGTGGGTAGGTTATGCGGCGGGTCCGCGCGACGTGGGCCACGCGATCGACGAGGTCGTCGGCCTTTCCCACCAGCAGTTCCTGCAGGTGATCCTGCTCGCCCAGAACCGTTTCTCGCAGTTCCTGCTGGCCGGAAACACCGACCGGCAGCGGGTGCTCCGAACGCTGTTCGGCACCCAGATCTACGAGGACTACGAGAAGCGGCTCGACGAACGCCGCCGCGAGTCCGAGCGCGAACAGGAGCGCGACACCGGGCACCTGCAAAGCCTGCAGAGTGACATCGAAACGCTCGCACGAGAGGCCGGATGGCTCGTTCCCGACGAGACGGTCGACCTCGAGCGGCTGGCCGCCCGCGCCGGGTACGACCTGCAAACCCGCGCCGACGCCGTTGACCGGGCCGAGGAGGCTCTCGCCGCCGCGGAGGGCGAGCACACCCGCGTGCGCCAGTTGCGCGAGCAGCAACAACAGCGCAACGCCGCGCGCGAGCATCTGGCAGCGATCGAGATCGAATCCGAGAGACTCGGGCCGGATCGAGTGCTCCTCGAGAGAGCCCGCGCTGCGGAGCCGCTGCGCGCCGCGATCGAAGAGGCGGGCCGTGCTCACGCCGACGTCGAGGCGACGGGCAAGAGCGAGGCGTCGATACTCGCTGACGCTGTCGCGGGGGTAGACACCGCCCTCACTGTCGACGAGTTGTTCGCCGCGGCTCAGGCTCTTACGGGCGACATCGCGCGATGGCAGGATGCCGAAGATGCCGAGCAGCAGCTCGCTATGTACCGCGCCGATCTGAACCGCGCAACCACCCAAGCGGAGGCGGTTCGGGCGGTTCTTGCGGTGACACGCGACGCGCTCACCGTGGCTGAGCAGGAGCGGGCGCGGCTCGGCGACGAGATCGAAAAACTGTCCATCGCTGCGGCTGGACTCGATGCCGCCCGCGCCGAGAGCGAAGACCTAGCCATGCGCCTGGTCGCCGCGCGAGAGGCTGAAACCGCGGCAGGTGAGCTTGTCGACGCGAGCGCTGACCGGCTCACGGCGTCGCGTGCCGTCGAGGAAGCTGTGGCAGCGTGGGGACAGCTGATGCGTCGGCGCCTGGCCGGGTTCGCCGCGGAGCTTGCCGACGGGCTCACGGATGACGATCCCTGCCCCGTGTGCGGGTCGCTGGATCACCCCGAGCCCGCTCCGAGCAACCACGATCCCGTCACGGATGCCGTCCTCGCGGCCGCCGAAGAGGATCGCGACCGCGCCCTGGCGGCGGATCGCGAGAGCGCCGCACGTCACACCGCGGTCACCGCGCGCGTCGACGCCGCGCGTGCTCGGGCGCGAGGTTCGGTCGACGAACTTCATGCGCGTCAACGCGAGAGCCAGTCCCGGCTCGAGCTCGCCGAGCGCGCAACCGAGGCGCTCGATCGCGCCCGTTGTCTGCGAGGCGAACTCGAGGCACGCGAGAACGAACTGCGGCGAGAGCTGGACGAGGCTGCCGCTCGCCTGACAGAACTCGACACGGCCCGCACCGTACTGGGCGGGCGGATCACGGAGGCCGAGGAAGCCGTCGCTACTGCGCGCGGTCCTTTCCCCAGCGTTCACGCACGGATCGCCGACGCCGAGGCTCGGCGACGAATGGCGCAGTCGCTCGCGGAGGCTCGCCGTGCCCACGAGCTCGCGCTCGAACGGGTACGGGATGCCGATCGCGAGCTCGACGCGGGAGTCGCGGCGTCCTCGTTCCCTGATGCGCCGTCAGCACGTGCCGCGCTGCTCACACCGATGCAGCTCGAAGACCTTTCGTCGCGGCTGAGCGATCACGACGCCGCCAAGCGCATCGCGAAGGAGCGCCTGCTCGAGCTCGAACTGCAGCTCGCCGATGCCCCCGATGACCTCATCGACACTGACGCGTCGCTCCGCGAGGCAACGGCAGCCCGGGAGACGTGGCAGCGTGCCGTCGCCGAACTGGCAGCGGTCCGCGAACGCGTTGCACGTTTCGGCGACGTGCGCGCGGCAATCGAGAGGCTCAACCAGGACGGCGAGCAGCGGCGCGAGCGGCACCGGATGCTCGTCCGTCTGGCCGACACACTCGCCGGGCGCGCCCCGAACACCATGCGCATGACGCTCGAGACGTTCGTGCTCGCCGCCGAACTCGAAGAGATCGTCGCAGCCGCGAACCTGCGCCTCGCCGATATGTCCGACGGGCGCTATCGCCTGGAGCACACCGACGCACTTGCGCGGCGAGGTGCAGCTTCGGGCCTCGGGCTACACGTCCACGACGCGTACACGGGACGATCGCGTCCGCCCCAGTCACTCTCCGGTGGCGAGACCTTCCTTGCCTCACTCGCTCTTGCCCTGGGCCTGGCAGAGGTCGTCACGAGCCGCGCGGGCGGCATCCGGCTTGACACGCTGTTCATCGATGAGGGGTTCGGATCGCTGGATGCCGAGACCCTCGAGCTCGCGCTGCGGACCCTCGACGACCTGCGCTCGGGTGGCCGCACGATCGGCGTCATCAGCCACGTCGAGGCGATGAAAGAGCAGCTGCCGATCGGCATCCTTGTCGAAGCGTCGCCGCACGGCTCAAGGGTGATCACGGAGGCCGCGCCCAGCCTGCTCTGATCGAGATCCTGCTGACCCGAGCGGGCCCTCGCCCCACCGCCCGGGCATACGCTGGCAGAGTGAGTGCGGATTCGACAGCTTCGTCCCAGCCGCGCACCACCGACATCCCCCTCACCAATGCCGCCCGGTGGCGAGCGTTCGCTGTCGCTGCCGGCGTCGCCGCCATCACGATCCTCGACTTATCGAAGGTCAACGTTGCACTGCCTTCGATCGAACAGGCTCTGGGCGCCGGTTCCACCGAGCTTCAGCTGATCGTCTCGGGCTACGTCCTGACCTTCGGTCTGTTCCTGGTTCCCATGGGGCGCCTCGGCGACCAGCGATCGCGTCGTGCACTGTTCCTCGTGGGCCTGATCCTGTTCACGCTCTCGAGCTTCGCATGCGCGCTGGCCCCAAACATCATCGTGCTCATGGTCTTCCGGCTGTTGCAGGGAGTGGCTGCCGGCATCCAGATGCCGCAGGTGCTCGGCCTGATTCAGCAGATCTTCCAGGGAGCAGAACGCGGGCGTGCGTTCGGCTTGTTCGGAGCGACGATCGGGCTGGCAACGGCATTCGGCCCGACGCTCGGAGGGCTCATGATCGCCCTGGGCGGTCCGAATGACGGCTGGCGCTGGATCTTCTGGATGAACGTTCCGTTGGGAATCGCCGCCATCGCCGCGGCGGTCTGGGTGCTGCCCACCACTCGCGTCCCAACCGGGCGTCGCATCGCGCTCGATCCGGTCGGCGTGGTCCTTTTCGGTATCACGGTGCTCGCGTTGATGTGGCCGTTCCTGTTCACCACCGGTTCGCCCGACGATGACCCGCGCCGGTGGTGGCTGCTGACCGTCTTCCTCGTGTTCGCAGCGCTGTTCGTCGCCTGGGAGCGGCGGTACGCTGCCCGCGGGCACGCGCCGCTGATCCCGTTCACGCTGTTTCGGATCGCGTCGTACCGCAACGGCACCCTGTTGGCTACCTCGTATTTCGCCGCACTGCCGGCGCTGTTCCTGCTGACCACCCTGTACCTGCAGACGGGGCTCGAGCTCGAGCCGGTTTTCGCCGGTATGGTCACCATCGGCTTCGCGCTCCCCAGCGCGCTGGCCTCGTGGGTCGGCGGCAACCTCGTGACCCGCATTGGCCGCCCGCTGGTCGTCGGTGGACTCATCATGGTCCTGGTGTCGGCGGTCGGTCTCGTGATCGTCGCCGTCTTCGCGAGCCCGGAGCTGACCCCGTGGTTGATGGGAACCGTCATGATCCTCGGAGGCCTGGGTGGCGGGCTGGTGATCTCGCCGAACCAGACCCTCGCCCTTGCGGATGTGCCGGTGTCAGAAGGCGGTCTTGCGGGGTCGGTCGGCCAGCTCGGTCAACGAATCGGCACGGCTGTCGGGACGGCGGTAGCTCTTGCCCTGTTCTACGCCACGATCTATCGCGAAACCGGCAGCCGAGATTCGCTCGTCGTCTACCACGACGCCTATCTGATCGGGATGTCGTCGGTTGCCGTGTTCATCGCGCTGTCGTTCATCGTGTCGATCGTCGACCTTTCGCGGCGCCGGGCCGCAGCGCGCGATGCCGAATCCGACGAGTCCGACGAGCATCGCGCCGGCCCCACCTGACCCGCCTTTCACGCGAGTTGTCCCTGCTTCAGCCGAGTTGTCCCTGCTTCAGCCGAGTTGTCCCTGCTTCAGCCGAGTTGTCCTTTCTCGCGCCGAGTTGTCCTTCGTTCAGCCGAGTTGTCCAGTCCGGCTAGCTACAGACCGTAGTCGCTGCGCACGCGTTCCAAGAGCAGCACGCTGCAGGCATCCGTCGCCTCGCCCCAGTCGCTGAGGGCACCGTCCTGCGCCCGATCCGAGACCGCCTTGAGAACGCGAATGGGAACGTCGTACTGCTGCGCTACCCACACGTAGGCGTACACCTCCATGTCGACGAGGGTTGCGCAGAGGTCACGGATGCCTGCGGCGACGTCTGCGTCGTCGACGAAGTGGTCGCCGGTAGCGATCGTGTGGCCGCTCCCGCCAAAGGAGAGCATCGCCGGCAGCGATACGTGCTGCCCCACGACGTTGTCGAGGTCGGTGACGTCGTGCTGGATCGCGGCAGTGACTTCGTGCACGGTGGCCTCGACATCCTCGTGGATGGCACCGGCGGTTCCGACAACAACGATCTCGTCGTAGCTGCTGCGTTCGAGGGCGCGGGTCAGTGCATGAGTCGCCTGGAGCTTGCCGGGGCCCGTGACGAGACGGTCGAAACCCGGGAGATCGTCGGGAAAGGCAACGAGCTCGCGGTCGAGGGCAGCAACGAGAAGTCTCATGCCTTCATTTTGCCCGGCGTCGCCAGGTGGAAGCTTTCGTGCTGAGCGGCGAAGATGGAGGCGACGACAGGAGGACGTGAGTGAAGTCTGTGGTGCTGGAGACGCCCGACGGGATCGACGTGAGACTCGGCTGGGACCCGTCGATGAGCGAGCACGACCGGAAGCGGGTACTGGCCAAGGAACTCGTCGCCGCCAAGCTCAAGCTCGACCCGAAAGACGTCAGGGTCGAGCGCGAGGCTCCCGCGCAATTCGGGTTCCACACGCAGCTGTTCGCCAGCGTCGATGGAAAGGAGCTCTCGTTGCAGATCCGCAATGCGAGCTTCCGCGCGGCAACCGTCGTGGCGCTGACCGATCGGCCGTACACGATCGGGCTCGACATCCGCGACCTGCATCCCGATGACGCAACGATCCACGAGATGCAGCGTCACTCGCACCTGTTCGATGAGACCAACATCCTGAACCTCATCGACCACTGGACCCGCGTGCAGGCCGTGCGCGAAGCCGACGGTCGCGGGGCGCGCGTCGTGCCGGACGTGGTCAAACTCGACGCGACCCGGCAGCGCGGGTGGGTGCCTGATCGCAGGGCGCAGTACACGATCCTCGACCTCTCCCGCGACGGCTTCGTCGTGACGCTTGCCTTCGCTGACGCCGAAGACGCCCGCACGCCGGTGTGACGCTGACCCCGTGAGACGGATCAGGCGTCGGATGCCGGGCTGAGCGCGGCATCCAGCTCGGCGAGCCAGGCCCTGGCGTTGCCATCGGATGGCGCGCGCCAGTCTCCGCGCGGCGAGAGGGACCCCGCCGGAGACACCTTGGGACCGTTCGGGATGGCAGACCGCTTGAACTGTGCGAACCCGAAGAAGCGCTGCAGGAATACCCGCAGCCAGCGCACGACGGTCTCGCGGTCGTACGCGTAGCGCTCATCGAGGGGGAATCCGGGGGGCCACGCGCCGGCGTCAGCTTCTCGCCACGCCCGCTCGGCGAGGAAGGCGATCTTCGAGGGACGGATGCCGTAGCGCAGCACGTGGAAGAGGGTGAAGTCGTGCAGCGCGTAGGGTCCGATCCGATCCTGCGTCGATTGGATCTTGCCGTCCTCGTCGGCGGGAACCAGCTCGGGGCTGATCTCGGTGTCGAGCACCGACTGCAGCACGGTGTTCGCTTCGGATGTGAGGGCAGCGGCTCCCTGATCCTCGCCGTGCGCGATGACCCACCGGATGAGGTGCTGAATGAGGGTCTTGGGAACCCCGGTGTTCACGGCGTAGTGGCTCATGTGGTCGCCGACGCCGTAGGTCGCCCAGCCGAGCGCGAGCTCCGACATGTCGGAGGTTCCGATGACGATGCCGCCGTTCTGGTTCGCGAGACGGAACAGCAGATCGGTGCGCACCCCCGCCTGCACGTTCTCGAACGTCACGTCGTAGATCGGCTGGCCCTGGCTGAACGCGTGTCCGATGCTGCGGAGGATCTCGGATGCCGTGGCGCGGATGTCGATCGTCTCGATCGAGGCGCCGATCGCTGTCGCCAGGGCTACCGCGTTCGACTTCGTGTGGTCGCTGGTCGCGAAGCCGGGGAGGGTGTACGCCAGGATGTCGGAGCGCGGCCGCCCCATCCTGTCCATTGCCCGTGCGACGACCAGCAGGGCGTGCGTCGAGTCCAGCCCGCCGCTGACGCCGATGACGGGTTTCGGGTCGCCGATCGCCCGCATCCGCTGCACGAGGCCCTCGACCTGGATGTTGAAAGCCTCGTAGCAGTCCTGAGCGAGGCGGGCGGGGTCGTCGGGCACGAACGGGAACCGATCGAGGTGCCGGCGAAGACCGATGTCCGTGGCCGGCGGATCCAGGACGAACTCGATAGTGAGGAAGTCCTCTCCTCCGAGCGCGCCGCGGTTGTCGTCGAACGTCCCCTGACGGATCCGGTCTTGCCGCAGCCGATCGAGATCGACATCGGCGATGCTGCGGCGGGGGCCGTCGGGGAACCGTTCGGTCTCGGCCAGCAGGGTGCCGGCCTCGTAGATCATCGTCTGGCCGTCCCACGACACATCGTTGGTCGATTCGCCGAGGCCCGCTGCCGCGTAGACGTATGCGCTCAGGCACCGCAGCGACTGGGATTGCACGAGGATGCGGCGATCGTCGGCGCGCGCAATGGTGATCGGACTTCCCGAGAGGTTCGCGATCACGCTCGCGCCGGCCAGCGCTGCTCGGGACGACGGCGGGACGGGCACCCACATGTCCTCGCACACCTCGACGTGCAGGGTGAGGCCCTCGACATCGCGCGCCTCGAAGAGCAGGTTCGTGCCGATGACGGTCTCGAGCGCGCCGATCCGGATCGCCTCGCCCGACCACGCCTCGCCCGGTGCATACCAGCGCCGCTCGTAGAATTCGCGGTAGGTGGGCAGGTACGCCTTCGGCACGACGCCGAGCACCTCACCACGGTGGATGACGACCGCGCAGTTGTAGAGCCGGTTGCGGTGGTGCAGCGGGGCGCCGACCACGAGCACGGGGAAGAGGTCGACGGATGCTGCCACGATCCGCTCGATCGCGCTGGCCACACCGTCCAAAAGCGCGTCCTGCATGACGAGGTCATCGATGGCGTAGCCCGACAGGCAGAGCTCGGGGAACACGGCGATAGCGACGGCATCCGCATCGCATTCGCGCGCTGCCGCGAGGACCGCTTCGGCGTTCGTGGCGGGGTCGGCTACCGCGACGGGGATCGTGCACGCCGCGACGCGCGCGAACCCGTGACGGTAGGCGCTTTCGAACGGCAGGCTCATGCTCACGCCTCCAGTCTCGCACTTCGCGTGTGCGCACGCCGAGAAGTCCGAGACTGCATCGTGCCCGGGAGGCAGCGCGAAGCAGACGCAGGCTCGCGGGCACGATGCGGTCTCGTCGAGGTATCGGCGATAACCGCGCATCCCGGCTGGGTCGTGTCGGATGCCCCGGCTATCGTCGGGAGCGGAAAGGCATCATGCGATACATCGAGAGCGAGCGTCGGTTCGTCTGGAGTGCGAGCGACCTCAAGGCCGCCGCCGAGTGCGAGTTCGCCTGGGTGCGCGCCATCGACGCGAAGCTCGGTCGTATCGATCCGGTCGAGGATCCGGTAGATCTCACCCTGGAACGTGCCGGACGCTTGGGTGGCGTGCACGAACGCCGAACTCTCGAGGCTTACCGCGAACGCTTCGGCGGCGCGGTCGTCGAGATTCCCGAGACCGCCTCCTCGGATGCCGAAGCCCTTGCCCGTGCCGTCGCGCTCACCAACCAAGCACTGCTGTCGGCTGACGCGGTCGTGATCTATCAGGCCAGCTTCGCCGACGACGAGTTCGTGGGCTTCGCGGACTTCCTTCTGCGGGATTCGGACGGGCGCTGGATCGTTCAGGACACGAAGCTCGCCCGTCACGCGCGTGTCACCGCCCTCATGCAGCTGGCGGCATACGTCGATCGCCTCGACCAGCTCGGAGTGCCCCGGGCGGACGAGGTCCAGCTGCTGCTCGGCGATGGATCGACCAGCACTCACCGCGTCGACGACCTCCTTCCGGTCTATGCCCTGCGCCGCCAGCGGCTGCGTGCGCTTCTGGAAGACCGGCTCTCGGCATCCGTGCCGATCGCGTGGGATGACCCGCGCGGCGAGCTTGGCGTCGTCGCGTGCGGCAGGTGCCCGACGTGCGAGATCGAGGTCGTCGCGACCCGGGATCTGCTGCTGGTAGCAGGCATCCGTCCCGTCCAGCGCGAGCGGATGCAGGCAGCCGGCGTCCGCACAATCGATGATCTGGTCGGCGCGAGCGCGACACCGGCGGGGATGAACCCCGATACCTTCGCGATGTTGCAGACCCAGGCGAGACTGCAGCTGCGAACGGCCGCCGGGGTGGGCGCCTTCGACTCGTCGGCCGCGGTGGATGCCGTACCCGGTGCCCCTGCCGCGCCACAGCCACCGCCGTTCGAGGTCGTCGCACCGGCTGCCCTGGCCGCTCTGCCGAGGCCCGACCACGGTGACCTGTTCTTCGACTTCGAGGGCGACCCGCTCTACACCGAGTCGGTCGCTGGCGACGCGAGCGGGCGCGAACAGACGATCTCGTGGGGCTTGGATTATCTATTCGGCTGGGTCGATGACCGCGAACAGTACAACGCGCTGTGGGCCCACTCCTTTGCCGACGAGCGCGCTGCCCTCGAGACCTTTCTCGACATGGTCGCGGTACGCCGGCGGGCCCACCCTGGGATGCACATCTACCACTACGCGCCCTATGAGCCCACCCACCTGTTGCAAATGGCCGCGCGGTACGGCGTGCGTGAGGCGGAGGTCGACCGCCTGCTGCGCGACGGCGTCTTCGTTGACCTTTACCCCGTGGTCAGGCGCGCCCTGCGGGTAGGGTCGCGGTCCTATTCGATCAAGAAGCTCGAGCCGCTCTACATGGGCGACGAGGTCCGCACGAGTGACGTGCAGCGCGGCGATGACTCGATCGTGCGTTACGTCGAGGCGCGGGCGCTCGCCGAAGACGGTGACGCGGATGCCGCACAGCTCATCCTCGATGACATCGCCGACTACAACCGCTACGACTGCGTCTCGACCCGGCGCCTGCGTGACTGGCTCGTGGACCGCGCCCGCGAGACGGGTCGGCGCCCGGCAGCGAATCCGGAACCGAGCGAAACCGGCTATGAACCCTCGCCGCAGGCGACGACTCTGCTGCGCCTTGCCGGCGAGACGCCCGATGCTGCCGACGCGCAGGCGCTGCGCCTGGCCGCCGCCGCGATCGACTATTACCCGCGTGAGGCGAAGTCGTTCTGGGCCACTCACTATCTGCGGCTTCGTGAGCCGATGTCTCTCTGGGAAGACACGCGAGACGTCATCGCGGTGGATCCGGCGCGTTCGCGCATCCGTGAGGACTGGCACAGGCCCGAGGGCTCCCGAGCCGATCGACGCGTCGTCGAGGTGCGGGGTGAGCTCGCTCCCGGCACGCGACTGCGCCCCGGCGCGGATCCCTTCGCGATCTACGAACTGCCCGCGCCCTTCCCGTTCGACGCTTCCCCGCGATGGATCCACGCCGATCATCGGGTCACCGTGATCGAGGAGCTCGAGGACGGCGTGGTCATCGAAGAGCGAGCGGTCGAAGGCTTCACATGGCAGGAGCTGCCGATCGCGTTGACGCCCGCCGCCCCGCCCCGCGCCGCAAGCCAGCAGACCGCCATCGACGCGTGGGCGGCTGGGGTCATCGAGGCCCATCCGGATCTCCCGAAGGACCCGGCATCCGACATTCTGCGGCGGCGCCCCGCTCGGTTGCTTGCGAGCGAACCGGTTGCAACCGCTGAGAACTCGGACGACGTTGAGGCGCTCGTCGATGCCGTGCTGCGGCTCGACCACAGTGCGCTGTCGGTGCAGGGTCCGCCGGGTACCGGAAAGACCTACGTCGGTTCGCACGTGATTCAGCGGCTCGTCACCGATCACGGGTTCCGCGTGGGAGTCGTCGCCCAATCGCACGCGGTGGTCGAGCACATGCTCGGTCGTGTCATTGCGGCGGGGGTGCCCGCTTCCCGCGTCGGCAAGGCGCCGAAGGACGCTGACGCCGAGGTGCCGTTCACAGTGATCCCCAAGAACGGCGTTGCGGCGTTCGCGGCCGAGAACGCTGCAACGGGATTCGTCGTCGGCGGGACGGCGTGGGACTTCAGCCACGAAGGGCGGGTGCCGCGGGGGAGCCTCGACCTGCTCGTGATCGACGAGGCCGGTCAGTTTTCGCTCGCCTCGACGATCGCTGTCGCGCTCGCAGCGCCCCGGCTGCTGCTCATCGGCGACCCCCAGCAGCTTCCGCAGGTGAGTCAGGGGACGCATCCGGAGCCGGTCGACACGTCGGCTCTCGGGTGGATCATGGACGGCGAAGACGTCATCCCGCCGAGCTTCGGGCGCTTCCTCGCGGCGTCGCGGCGGATGCATCCGGCGGTCACGGCCCCCGTCTCTGACCTGTCGTACCGTGGCGCGCTGCGCGCTCACCCCAGTACCGCGCTCCGGCGCCTCGAGGGTGTGGAAGCCGGCGTCATTCCTCTCCCGGTCCGTCATCACGGCCGGGCTACCCAGTCGCCTGAAGAGGCAGATGCCGTCGTCGCGCTCGTGCGCGATCTCGTCGGGCGCTCGTGGACGGATGTCGTTGTTGACGACAGCGACGGCTCGGCAACCAGCGCGACAACCCGGCCGCTGCAGGCTTCCGACATCATCGTCGTGACGCCCTACAACGCGCAGCAGGTTCTCGTGGAGTCAGCGCTCTCGGCCGCAGGCTTTCCCGAGGTTCCGGTCGGGACGGTCGACCGCTTTCAGGGCCAGGAGGCGGCTGTCGCGATCGTGTCGCTCGCGGCATCCTCGGGTCGAGACGCGCCTCGAGGACTGGAGTTCCTGCTGCTGCGCAACCGCCTGAACGTCGCCATCTCGCGGGCGATGCACACCGCCTACATCGTCTACTCGCCGGGGCTGCTCGATGACCTTCCGCGCACGCCCGACGGGGTGGCCCGCCTCAGCGGATTCGCGCGCTTGGTCGGCGCCGTACCCGCCGAGCCGGGCAGAACGACGGATGCCGGTTCGGCGGTCCGTGCGATGAGTGCGGTGGTTCCCGGCGGGGATACCCCCGTCGGCTAGTATCCGGCCGAGGCTCGCTCGCGCCTCGGATCTCGGGAGTACATCATGCCGGTCATCGACAATGCCATCTATGTCGACGGGGTTCGGGTCGAGAGCCCGACATCGCTGGAGGAGGCATACCGGCTGCGGCAAGAGCTCCATGGCTTCGCCTGGATCGGGCTGTACCGCCCCACGCCCGAAGAGTGGGACTCGGTGTCGCGAGAGTTCGACCTCCACCCGCTCGCGGTGGAGGACGGCTCGACAGGGCACCAGCGGGCGAAAGTGGAACGATACGACCGCACGCTGTTCGTCGTGCTGCGGCCCGCCCGCTACGACGATGCTCGAGAACGGGTGGAGTTCGGCGAGGTTCACCTCTTCGTGGGACACGGCTTCGTGATCAGCATCCGCCTCGCCGAGTCTCCCGACCTTGCCGCAGTGCGGCAGCGCCTCGAGAGCACACCCGAGCTGCTACGGCTTGGGTCAGAGGCGGTTCTCTACGCGGTCCTCGACCGGGTCGTCGATGACTATGAGCCGGTCATCGCGGGAATCGAGAACGACATCGATGAGATCGAAGACCAGCTCTTCGGAGACGCCAACGACGAGTTTCTCTCCCGGCGCATCTACGAGCTATACGGTGAGGCCGCCGCGTTCGGCCGAGCGGTCCACCCGCTGATCGGAATGATCGAGCGCCTGCGGCGGGGCTACGAGAAGTTCGACGTCGATCTGGAACTGCGACGCCATATGCGGGACGTCCTCGACAATGTCACCCGGGTGAGCGAGCGGGTGCAGGCGTCGCAAGCGCTGCTCGACAAGGCACTGACGGTTCACTCGGCGCTCGTCGCCCGTCACCACACCGAAGTATCGATGCGTCAGGACGAGCAGGTCAAGAAGATCTCGGGATGGGCGGCGATCATCTTCGCGCCGAGTCTTATCGCCGGCATCTACGGGATGAACTTCGACGACATGCCCGAGCTTCACTGGCCGTGGGGTTACCCCATGGCGATCGGGATGATGCTCGCCTTTGCGGGCGGTCTGTACGCGATCTTCCGCGCGCGCAAGTGGCTTTAGGGGCGCATCGCCCCGCCCACCACGGTACTGTCCGGGGCTATCAGACCGTGCCGTAGAGGCGGTCGCCGGCGTCGCCGAGGCCCGGCACGATGTAACCGCGCTCGTTGAGACGCTCGTCCACGGCGCCGAGCACAAGCGTCACATCTCGACCGTCGACCTGCTTCTCGATCGCTGCCACCCCTTCAGGGGCTCCGAGCAGGCAGATCGCGGTGACGTCCTGGGCGCCGCGGTCGAAGAGGAAATCGATAGCCATCCCCAGGGAGCCGCCGGTCGCGAGCATCGGGTCCAGCACGAAGCACTGCCGGTCGCTCAGATCAGCCGGCAGGCGCTCGGCGTATGTCGTGGGCTCCAGGGTCTCTTCGTTGCGCACCATGCCGAGGAACCCGACTTCAGCGGTGGGGAGGAGCTTCACCATCCCGTCGAGCATCCCCAGGCCCGCGCGCAGGATCGGAACGACGATCGGGCGCGGCTCGCTGATCTTCACACCGGTCGTCTCGGTCACGGGGGTTCGGATGCTGATCTCGGACACCCGGACGTTGCGGGTCGCTTCGTAGGCCAGCAGAGTCACAAGCTCTTCGGTCAATTGCCGGAAGACCGGGGAGGGGGTGCGCTCGTCCCGGAGGACGGTGAGCTTGTGCGTGATGAGCGGGTGATCGGCGACGTGCAAGCGCATACGCCTCAGAGTAGTCCTAGGCTCGTGGCGTGACCCACGCTGACACCGACCGCTCCGCGATGGGCCGCGCGCTCGAGCTGGCCCGGGAGGCCGGGCACACGGGCGAGGTTCCGGTCGGTGCGGTGGTCATCGATGAGACCGGGGCGATCATCGGGGAGGGTCGAAATCGCCGCGAGGCGACGACCGATCCGACAGCTCATGCCGAGGTCGTCGCGTTGCGCGCTGCAGCCCGGGCACGCGGGTCCTGGAACCTCGAGGGATGCACCCTCGTGGTGACGCTCGAGCCGTGTCTCATGTGTGCTGGAGCCCTGCTCCAGGCGCATGTCTCCCGGCTGGTCTTCGGCGCATGGGACGACAAGGCGGGAGCTGCCGGCTCGCTCTACGACGTCGTGCGGGATCGCCGGCTGCCGGTGCGCGCTGAAGTGGTCGCGGGGGTCGAGGCTGATGCGGCGGCATCCGTGCTGCGCGACTTCTTCGCCGTTCGCCGCGACTCCTGACCCGGCTTCGGCGTCGCTAACTCCTCAATTTTGGTCGGGCTCGCCCGAAGCAGACCGTTCTTTGAGGAGTTCGCGACGGTGGGCGCGGGCGAGGCTAGCGGGGCAGGTGAGGGAGGATCTCGGTTCCGAGCTCGTCGAGCTGGTCGAGGTCGGTCAGATCGACCTGCTGGAAGTAGATGCGGCTTGCCCCCAGTGCGGCAAGGCGCTCGACTTTCGGGATGATCTCTTCCGCACCGCCGAAGAACATCGCCGCGCCCTCGTTGCCGTCCCTCTCCCGGCCGATCGCGGCCAGACGTCGGTCGAGAGTGGCGTCGTCGCGGCCGACCACGGTGGGAAGTGCCACCGAGAGCTTGAGTGAATCCGGCTGCCGCCCGGCGTCGACGCACGCCTGACGCACGCGTTCGAACGCGTCGGCAACCTTATCCTCGGGTTGGAAACCGATGTTGAACTCGGTGGCGAACCGTGCGGCCAGGGCGGGGGTGCGCCGTTGCCCGCCACCGCCGATGATCACGGGCACCTGCGGTTGCACGGGCTTGGGAAGTGCCGGCGACTGGGTCAGACGGTAGGCGGTGCCCTGGTGGTCGAACGTCTGCCCCTCGGCTGTTGCCCACAGGCCGGTCATCACCTCGAGTTGCTCTTCGAACAGGTCGAAGCGCCTCGGTGGGAACGGGATGCCGTAGGCCTCGTGCTCGCGCTCGAACCATCCGGCTCCGAGTCCGAGCTCGGCGCGGCCTCCCGACATCTCGTCGACCTGTGCGACCTGAATGGCGAGGATGCCGGGGTGACGGAAGGTCACCGGCGAGACGAGCGTGCCCAGGCGTACCCTCTCGGTCTCCCGAGCGAGCCCAGCAAGGGTAGTCCAGGCATCCGTCGGGCCGGGAAGCGGGTCGCCGGCGCCCATCGCGAGGTAGTGGTCGGAGCGGAACCACCCGGCGAATCCGAGCCGCTCTGT
Organism: Microbacterium sp. UBA1097; assembly: GCF_002313585.1. Taxonomy (NCBI): domain Bacteria; kingdom Bacillati; phylum Actinomycetota; class Actinomycetes; order Micrococcales; family Microbacteriaceae; genus Microbacterium; species Microbacterium sp. UBA1097. Next base: position 131,570 of record NZ_DCBW01000046.1, read on the forward strand.
GGCCTGGGCGCTCGCCAGCTGCTGCGCATACGAGAAGCCCTGTTGTGGTTCGGTGAAGACGCAGTACTCCATGGTGTCCTTTCTCAACGGCGGGCGTCGTTCGCGTCGGATGCGGACACCCCTGCCGTCCCGGCATCCGTGTCGGTTTCGGTCGGGGCATGGTAGATGTCGGGCTCGAGGTAGATCACCCGAGCGATCGGGACGACGTCGCGGATCCGAGCCTCAATAGCGTCGATGTCGGCAGTTACCTCGCCGAGCGTCTTGTCGGAGGCGAACCCGAGCTTGCCCGCGACCATGAGTTCATCGGGGCCGAGGTAGAGGGTTTTCAGGTGGATGAGCCGTTCGATCTCGTCGCCGCCCTCGATCGCGGTGACGATGCGGTCTCGATCCGCGCGCGTGGCGCCTTCGCCGACGAGCAGGCTCTTCGTCTCGATGCCGAGCGTGACAGCGACCAGGATCAGGAGCGTGCCGATCATGAGCGTGCCGATGGCGTCGTAGACCGGATTGCCGGTCAGCCATGACATCCCGACTCCGAAGAGGGCGAAGACGAGGCCGGTCAATGCCGCCACGTCCTCGAGCAGCACGACCGGCAGCTCCGGAGCCTTCGCATGGCGAACGAACGAGACCCAGGACTGCCCCTTGGTGCGCACGAGGTTGCTCTCGTGAATCGCCGTGCGCAGCGAGTACGACTCGAGGCCGATTGCGATGAACAGAACGAGAACGGGCAGCCAGACGTTCTCGAGTTCGTGGGGATGCGTGAGCTTGTCGACGCCTTCGTAGATCGAGAAGAGTCCACCGACCGAGAACAGGATGATCGAGACGACGAAGGCGTACACGTAGCGCTCGCGGCCGTAGCCGAACGGATGCTCGGCGTCGGCTGCTCGTCGGGACTGGCGACCCCCGAGCAGGAGCAAGAGTTGGTTGCCCGAATCGGCTACCGAGTGGATCGCTTCGGCGAGCATCGAGGCCGATCCCGAGAAGAACCACGCCGCGAACTTCGACAGGGCGATCCCCATGTTCGCGAGGAACGCCGCAATGATGGCGCGATTGCCGCCCGATGCACTCATGAGCGGGAGTCTAGGCCCGCTCGGTGTCGGGTTAGCGCGGCTCAGTCGGCCGAGCGCAGGATGATCGTCTCGGTTGCAGGGAGCGAGGTCGGGGGCTGCCCGATGTAGCCGATGACCTGCAGCAGTGCATGGCGGAACTCCACCGGACGCTCCAGGTGGGGCGAGTGGCCCACGCCCTCCAGGCTCAGCTCTTCGACGTGGCCGCCGGCTGCGGCGTAAGCCTCGAGCACGTCCCGGGTCTGCGAGACCATCTGTTGGGCGGGGGCGACATCCTCCCCGGGCCATCCCGGGATGATGCCGAGAGCGCCGAGGTGGTTGAGGTCGTAGAACGAGGCATCCGACACGATGGCGTCAGCGGTGCCGTGCACCCAGAGGATCGGCGGTTTGGGTTCGAGCTCCACGATCGACGCGGTGTTGAAGTACTTCGGTGCCATCGTGTTGAGAACGCCCACGGTTCCAGCGGCGAAGCCGGGCCAGTTCTCGCTCGGCACGCCGTCGCCGGGGTAGTTGCCGGATGCCGTGGATGTCGTGAGCATCGAGGCAACCCAGACATCCTCGTTCTCGCTGCTGTACCCGGGGGCGACGTAGCCCGAGCGGAAGACGCTGCGGGGCGAGGTCTGTGCCTCGTCGCTCGTGTCGCCCGCGTTGAGCCGCTCGACGAAGTCCGGGTTGCCCCCTCCGCCGCCGGTGCCGGCGTCGTCGTCGGTCAGGCGGCTGCCATCGCGGCGGGTGCCGCCGAAGCCGTAGGGCGAGACCGGGGCCTGCAGCGTGAGACTGAGGACAGGGTGGTCTAGCGCGTATTGCATCACGACCCCGCCGCCCATCGACCAGCCCACGAAGTGTGCGGTCGGAAGACCCAGAGCCTCCATCGTCGCGAAGACGTCGTCGCTGAAATCGCGGACGCCGCGGGTGGCATCCACCGGCAGGTTCTCGGTGCCCCCGAAGCCGCGCAGATCGATGGCGATGACGCGGAGGTCAGACGGCAGATCCTGCATGATCTCCTGCCAGAACAGGGCCGAAGACACATTGCCGTGCACGAACACGACGGTTCGATCGGTGGGTGTCGCGGGGTCGTCCCCGCTGCGTTCCAGGATGTTCACGGCGAGTCGGGGAGTCTCGATCGTGCGGGAGACGATGCCGTCGAAAAGGGTCATATCGGATCCTTGGTTCTCGAGTGACTCTGGTTCGGGAGTGACCCAGGCCGGTGGGACGCGGACGTTGCGCCGACTCCTCCGACGATAGCTCGCTCTCACCACGGGGAGGGATACGCCGAGCGTGAAAATTGGCAGAACGTGCGCGCCTAGGATGACGCCATGGCCTCCTCTACACCTTCTCTCGTCGTCGCCGTCCTCGGAGCTGGTTCGATGGGGGGTGCGGTCGCGCGCGGCGTCGCCGCATCCGGCACAGCAGGCGTCATCGCGACCAACCGCTCGGGGCAGAAAGCCGCCCTCCTCTCCGACATCCCGGGTATCCGCAGCTACGCGCTTGATGAGTACCCGGAGCGCAACCGCCTGTCGGCCGCCGAAGCCGACGTGATCCTCATCGGCGTCAAGCCCGCGATGGTCCCCGACCTGCTCCGCGAGATCGCTCCCTCGCTGCGCCCCGGGGCGATCGTCGTGAGTCTGGCGGCAGGGGTGACGACAGCGACCTACGAGGCGCTTCTTCCCGAAGGGGTTGCTGTGCTGCGATCCATGCCGAACACGCCGGCACTGGTGGGTCAGGCCGTCACGGGACTCGCAGTCGGCTCGCGCGCGAGCGACGCGGACCGCGCGACAGTGCGTGCCCTGTTCGAAACCGTCGGCGTCGTCGTAGACCTCGACGAGGAGCAGATCGATGCGCTGGGCACCATCTCAGGGTCGGGGCCGGCGTACGTGTACCTCCTCATCGAGGAACTCGCCCGTGCAGCCGAGAGCAAGGGCTTCTCTTCCGACCAGGCGCGGCTGCTCGTTGAACAGACCTTCATCGGCGCGTGCGCGCTGCTGGAGGCATCCGGCGAGGACCCGAGGGAGTTGCGGCGCCAGGTGACCAGCCCGAAGGGCACGACAGAGCGGGCGATCGCCGTGCTCCAGGATGCCGACCTGGGTGCGCTCTTCGGACGGGCGACGGATGCCGCGCTCGTGCGCTCGCGGGAACTCGCCGCCGGAGCTTCCTGACACGGCGGTCCCGACAAGAACGGGTGTACCGGGGCAATCCCGCGCGGCGGGTGTGGCACCGGCGTATGCTTCTCGTTCGTGACTTCCCGCGCGGCGTTGACGTCGTCGACGCGACGAGGCTGGCGGCGACCCCATCCGGCCCAAGCGATCGTGTTCGGCTTTGCCGGTGCGATCCTTGCCGGCACGGCTCTGCTGCTTCTGCCGTTCTCGGCGGCTGACGGCCGGTCCACGGGCATCGTCGACGCCCTGTTCACCGCCACCTCAGCGGTGTGTGTGACCGGACTCACCGTCCTCGACACCGCCACACATTGGAGCGGCTTCGGCCTCGCCGTGATCATGCTGCTCATCCAGCTGGGTGGCCTCGGGATCATGATCTTCGCCTCGCTCGTCGGACTGCTCATCGCGCGGAGATTCAGCATGCGCGCGCGGATGACGGCGGCGGTCGAAGCGCGAGCCCTCTCGACCCGGGACGTGAAGGGGCTGGTCCGCGGGATCGTGCTCATGTCCCTGACGATCGAAGCCGTTGTGTTCGCGTTCCTGTTCCCGCGGTTTCTGTTCGAGTACGACTACGGAATCGGGGAGGCAGCCTGGCACGCCCTTTTCCACTCGGTCTCATCGTTCAACAACGCCGGATTCGCCCTCTACAGTGACAATCTGATCCCGTTCGCCGCTGACCCTTTCATCGTGCTGCCGATCTGCGGCGCCGTGATCCTGGGGGGTCTCGGCTTCCCCGTTCTGCTGCAGCTGCGCAAGGAATTCCGAAAGCCCCTGCACTGGAGCATGAACACGCGGATCATGCTGTGGGGCACCGTCGTCCTTCTCGTGGCGGGGACCGTCTACATCACCGCGCTGGAATGGTCCAACGACCGAACCTTCGGCACCTACCCGCCGGCCGATCGCATCCTCATGGGGTTCTTCCACGCCGTTCAAACCCGCACCGCCGGATTCAACTCCGTGGACATCGGCCAGATGCACGATGAGACCTGGCTCGGGATGGACGTCTTGATGTTCATCGGAGGCGGGCCTGCCGGCACCGCGGGTGGCATCAAGGTGACGACCTTCGCGGTGTTGTTCTTCATCATGTGGACCGAGCTGCGCGGCGAGGCGGCAGTCAACATCTTCGGCAAGCGCCTCTCGCGCGCCGTGCACCGGCAGGCGATCACGGTGGTGCTCGTCGCGCTCGGTGCTGTCATGACCGGCACCATCACCCTCATGATCATGACGGGCGACGGCCTCGATGAGGTCCTCTTCGAATCGATCTCCGCTTTCGCCACGGTGGGGCTCAGTACCGGGATCACCGCCGACCTCCCGCCCGGCGGCGATATCGTCCTCATCATCCTCATGTTCCTCGGTCGCCTCGGCCCGCTCACCCTCGGATCGGCGCTCGCGCTGCGCGAGCGGCGCATCCTGTACGAACTCCCCAAGGAAAGGCCTGCAATTGGCTAGGTTCGCTCTGTTCGCCGATTCGTCCCGCCGCATCGCCGAGGCAGACTCGGTGGCGGTCATCGGCCTCGGTCGTTTCGGCAGCTCGCTCGCGAAGGAACTGATGGCGGCCGGAACCGAGGTACTCGGCATCGACACGGATGAGGATCTCGTCCAATCCCACAACGGTGAGCTCACCCAGGTCGTGCGTGCTGACTCGACCAAAGAGGAGGTGCTGCGCCAGCTTGCCGTCGACGAGTTCGATCGCGTTGTGATCGCGATCGGTCAGGACCTCAAGGCATCCATCCTCACGGCATCCCTACTCATCCAGCTCAAGGTCCCGGTGATCTGGGCCAAGGCCGTTGACGACCAGCACGGCCGCATCCTGGAGCAACTCGGCGTGCACCGGGTCATCTATCCCGAAAAGGACATGGGCAGGCGCGTGGCCCACCTCGTTCGCGGAGCCGCCAAGGACTACCTCGAAATCGAGCCGGGCTATTCACTCGCCAAGATCACGACGCCCGATCTGATCGTGGGCATCCCGCTCGGCCAGACAGTTCTTCGTCGCAAGCACGGCGTAACCGTGACCGCCTTCAAGCACGCCGGGGAAACGTGGCTCAACGCCGACAACGAGACGGTGCTCGCTCACGGAGACAGCATCCTGATCGTCGGACCGACCGACCGGGTCGAGGCCTTCGCCCAGCTGCGCTAAGTCCTCGGGCGCGCAGTGTTCTGGTGCGGATGCGCAGGTCTAGCGGTCGAGGGCGGCGAAGCGCTCGATGTCGCTGTTCGTGCCCGACACGATGATGAGGTCGTGGTTGGTCACCACCGTGTTCGCCTCCGCGTAACGGAAGGGCTTGCCGGGGCTCTTCACGCCGACCACCGTGACGTTGTACTTCGAGCGCACTCCCGACTCGTTGAGACCTACGCCGCGGATGAACTTCGGCGGGTACATCTTGGCGAGCACGAAATCGTCGTCGAAACGGATGAAGTCCAGCATCCGTCCGCTCACGAGGTGGGCGACGCGCTCGCCGGCCTCCCGCTCGGGATAGATGACGTGGTTCGCTCCCACACGAGCGAGGATCTTGCCGTGCGACTGGGATACCGCTTTCGCCCAGATCTGCGGCACCTTCAGGTCGACGAGGTTAGCGGTGATGAGCACTGACGCCTCGATCGAGGAACCCACGGCGACGACCGCCACCTGAAACTCCTGGGCGCCGATCTGCTTGAGTGCGTCGATGTTGCGCGCATCTGCCTGCACGGTGTGTGTGACCCGCTCCGACCACTTCTGGACGAGCTCGAGGCTCTCGTCGATCGCGAGGACCTCGCGCTCGAGACGGTCGAGCTCGCCGGCGCAGGCGGCGCCGAACCGTCCGAGCCCGATGACGAGGACGGGGGAGTCGCTTCGGATGCGCTCAACCAACGATGGGCCTTTCCACGGGCAGCGAATACAGCTGCGAACGGGATGTCGCGGCCACGGCCGCGGCGAGTGTCACTGTACCAACGCGCCCCATGACGATCGTCACGGCCAACACGTATTTCGCGGAGTCGGGCAGCTGTTCGGTGAGTCCGGTCGACAGGCCGACCGTTGCAAAGCCCGAGATGACGTCGAAGAGCACGGAGGCGACGTCAGCCTTCGTGATCTGCAGGATGATCACCGTCGAGAGGGCGACGATCGTCGATCCCCACGCGAGAACCGACAGCGCGACCCGCAGCACGTCGCTCGGGATGCGGCGGCGGAACACCTGGGTCGAACTGCGGCCCTTGGCTTCCGACCACACGGCCAGCGCAATGACCGCCAGCGTGGTCACCTTGATCCCGCCTGCCGTGGAGGCGGAGCCGCCGCCGACGAACATCAGCATCATCGCCACGATCTGGCTCGAGCCGTTCAGCTCCGACATGTCGAGAACCGCGAACCCGCCTGAACGGGTCATGGCCGAGAGGAAGAACGACTGCATCGTCGTATCAGCGGCATCCAGGCTTCCGAGCGTCGCCGGGTTGTTGAACTCCAGGCCGAGGAACACGAATCCGCCCAGAAAGAAGAGCGTCGTCGTCGTGATCAGCGTGAGCTTGGTGTGCAGGGGCCACCGGCGGATGTGCCAGAGCTCGCGGCGCAGCGCGAAGATGACCGGAAACCCGATCGATCCGAGGAAGACCCCACCCATCAGGACGGTGAGGACCCAGTAGTTGTCGGCGAATGCGCCGACACCCTCGACGTTGGGGGTGAAGCCGGTGTTCGTGAACGCCATGGCCGCGTAGAACGGAGCCTCCCAGAGCGCAACGTTCCATTCGATGCCCGATGCAAGCATCCCGGGATAGAGCAGGATGGCGACGACGAGTTCGATGACCAGGGTCGACAGCGCGACAACCCGCAGCAGCGATCCGATCTCGCCCAGCCGCACCGTTTGGCTCTCGTTGACCGGTCCGCCGTGGCTGCGGAGTGGGTTCGTGTCACCGGCGGCGAGCAGTTTCGCGCGCAGTCCGAGCCGCCGCGAGATCACGAGCCCGAGGATCGAGGCCAGGGTGAGGACTCCCATCGCGCCGATCTGAACGCCGATGAAGATCACCACGTGTCCGAACGGAGACCACTGTGTGGCCATGTTCACTGTGGAAAGCCCGGTCACGCAGATCGTGGAGACCGCTGTGAACAGGGCGTCAGCGAACGCTGTGACCTCACCTGTCGCCGAGGCGATCGGCAGCGAGAAGAGCCCCGTGAAGATGAGGATCAGGCCCACGAACACGAAGATCGCGAACCGCGACGGCGAGTTCTGTGCGACGGTGCGAAACAGCTCGAACAGGCGGTGCCCGAGGGTGCGCAGGGGGTGCGGCGTCGCACGTACGCCTTCGGACATCCCCACCCTCCCTGGTGTCTCGCTCGGTGGCTATCCCGGCGGCCCTGTCGGCCGGATCGCTCCCTCATGCTACTGCCGGGCGCGCACGCGACTACCCTGAACACATGGCGGACATCTTCGACGTGATCGCAGACGGTACTCGGCGCGACATCCTGCGGCTGTTGCTCGACCGCGAGTCCGAGTCCGACTCGGGCACGAGTGTGTCCCAGATCGTGAGCGAGCTCGGGGTCAGCCAACCCACGGTCTCCAAGCACCTCAAGGTGCTGCGGGATGCCCACCTCGTGTCGGTTCGGGAGGAAGGGCAGCACCGCTACTACAGCCTGTCACCCGAACCCCTCGACGAAGTCGACGATTGGCTGGTGCCGTTCCTGACGACCGAAGATGACCTCGAGATCGAGCTGCCGGCGGCGCTGTCGGAGTCGGCGGCGCACGCGGCCGAGGCGGTGGGCCGCGCCGCGGCATCCGCCCGGTACGCCGTCACCAACGCCTGGCGGAAGCTTCCTGGCCGGTAACCACTCACGTCACACGGGTCACACCGGTTTACACGCGTCTCGCGCAGGCTCTAGAGTGTTCGCTACCGCCGGTTTGTGATGCCGGCGGGCTGGGCATTGGAAGGGGAGGCCATGGCAGAGCTGCCAGACGTGCGCTTCCTGACGGTCGCGGAAGTCGCCGACCTGATGCGGGTATCGAAGATGACCGTCTACCGGCTGGTGCACAGTGGCGAGCTGCCGGCTGTTCGGTTCGGACGCAGCTATCGCGTGCCGGAGTCCGCGGTGACAGCCGCCCTTCAGCGGCCCATCGCCGACGTCGGCTAGACTGATCCGAGGCATTTTTCCATTCATGCCCGTTCCCGGGCGAGAACGCACGCCGCGTTCGACGCCCAGACCCCGACATTGTGAGGTTTTCCGTGGGTTCTGTCATCAAGAAGCGCCGCAAGCGCATGGCGAAGAAGAAGCACCGCAAGCTGCTTCGCAAGACTCGCCACCAGCGCCGCAACAAGAAGTAAGTTGCGGCAGCCACACCAAGCGCCTGTCCACTGGACGGGCGCTTCGTGTTTGTGCTCACGCCGCTGACGGCATCCGTTCGCCCGCGCACGCCCGCGCTGAGGACCGCACCGAGGTAGGACTTTTCGTCGAGGTCGGCCGATTCGCGGCTGAATCGTCCTACCTTGCTGATTTCTCCTACTTCGGCGACCCGCTGCGGGCGTCCTCCGAGTCCTCGTCGGGACCGTCATCCTGCACCGGAATCGCGTTGGTGTACTGGGCGGCACGGGCCTCTCCCTGCGCGCTCCCCGAGAACAGACCTTCCACGGCGCCGGTGTTCGTTCCCTCGGCTTCGGTCTCCTCGGCAGGCTGCGTGACCAAGACGCGCTTCACCGGAAGGGCGTCGGGATTCGTGCGGCGCACCCAGGCGACCATCTCTTCGCGCACCAGGCACCGCAGGTCGAAGAGCGTTCCCGCGTTCGCAGCGGTGACCAGGATGCGGACCCGCACCATTCCGCCGGTGGCTTCTGTCACCTGAAGCACTGCCGTGCGCCCGTCCCACAACTCGGTCTCGCCGACGACGCGCTGCAGGTGCTCGCGCATGCGGGCGGTGGAGATGCGCCAGTCCACGTCGAGCTCGACAGCTCCCAGCAGCTCGCTGCCCTTGCGTGTCCAGTTCTCGAACGGCGTCGTGGTGAAGTACGTGCACGGCAGCACGAGGCGGCGATCATCCCACAGGTCGAGCACGACGTAGCTCAGGGTGATCTCGCCGACGCGGCCCCACTGGCCCTCGGCGACGACGACATCATCGACCCGCAGGGCCTCGCTGAAGACCAACTGGATGCCGGCGAACATGTTCGCGAGCACGGACTGTGCGGCAAGACCGGCGACGATGGAGGCGATCCCGGCGGATGCCAGCACGCTGGCTCCGAACGCCTGGATCGCGGGGAAGGTGAGCAGCGCCGCACCGATGGCGATGATCACGATGATCACCACGGCCACGCGGCGCAGGATCAGCACCTGGGTGCGGATGCGTCGAGCGATGCGGTTGTCGGGCACATCGATCCGGTAGTGGCCGAGCGCCATCTCGGTGGCGAATCGCACGAGTTCGATCAGCAGCCATGCTGCAGCCGCGATAGAACCGATCGCCGCGACGCGGTCGATGACGGCATCCCAGGCTGTGTTGGTTGCCGCGTCCCCGCCGGCAAGTCCCAGCGGGGAGAATCTATCGATCGCGATCCACAGGGCGATGATCAGGACGATGGTGCGAAACGGCCGCCGCGCATGGCGAACGAAACTCTGACCCCATGAGCGCCGCCGAAGCGCGAGCTTGACGATCCCCGAAACGATCGTGGTCAGCACCAGGGCTGACACGACCGCGACGACCACGGCGATCGCGAATGTCATCCACGGTCCAAGGGTCGCTGTCGTCGCATCGACAACGTCCGTCGCGCGCCGCCAGTCGTGCGGGCGTAGGTCAAGCATCCGTTCTCCCTCCGGGGCCTTCCTCCACGCTACGGGGAGCACCGGGTGCGCCCGCAAACCGGGAGCGAAGCGCACAGGAGCCTCGGAGGATCCCGCCCCCGTACGATGGCACCGTGACGACAGTGACTCTCATCGGCCGCGACGGGTGCCACCTGTGCGATGTCGCGCGTGGCGTCATCGACCACGTCCTCGCCAACCTCCCCGACGACCAGGCCGACGCGGTAACTGTCGAGGAGCTCTCGATCCAAGACGATCCGGCCCTCTCAGAGCTGTGGTGGGAGAAGATCCCGGTCGTGCTCATCGACGGCGACCTGCACGCGCATTGGCGTCTGGACGCTGCACGGCTGTCCGCCGCGCTGCGCGATGCGGATGCCGCATCGCGAGCCCAGGAGGTGTCACGATGACCCTGCGCCACGTGGTCATGTGGACGATGGCTGCAGGCGACGCTGCCACGCGCGCCGAGCACGCCGGCGAGGTCGCGCGGCGGCTGAGCGCCCTAGTCGGTGTCGTTCCCGAGATCCGCTCGCTATCGGCCGGTGCCAACAGCGAGTATCCGGACGTCAACGCGGACGTCGTGCTCATCATGGATGTCGATGATCTCGACTCACTCGAGGCCTACCAGGTGCATCCGGCGCACCAGGAGGTGGCAGCCTACATCCGCAGCGTCGTGGCTTCCCGCCACGCCGTCGACTTCGTCATCTAGGCGCGGCGCTCACGGCCTCAGACCAGGCGCCGCCGCAGGGCGTCGAGTTCGGCATCAGTCAGCCCCCCTGAGCGTAGGTAGCCTGCCGCGCCGCCATGGGTGGAATCCACCCACTCCAGGGCGGTGACGATCGCTGCGGGCGGTGTCGCGGCGACGAGATCGTCGAGAGCCGGCGTGCGCGGAATGCCCATCGCCTGCAGCATCCCGAACATGCGCTCGGTCCAGGGGCCGGCGAGGTTACGCTCCGACGACGCATAGTCCTCGACGATCGCCGGGCGCTCGACTCCGACCGCCTCGAGGATCAGCGCGATCGCGACGCCGGTGCGATCCTTGCCGGCGGTGCAGTGGACGAGGACTGCTGCCTCAGACTGCGCTACCGCCCGGGCAGTCTCGGCGAAAGCGCTCGCGCCGTGTTGCAGCATCGAGACGTACAGTTCCGGCAGCGAGGGGATCTGGGCTAGCGCTCGTTCGATGATGCGGGATACCGCCTCCGGGTCGCTCGCTTGCGAGGCGGACTTCATGACCTCTTGAGCCATCCCGGCCATTGCGCCTTCGAGCACGCCCAGTTGCACAACGCGCGGCGGCGGCGATGCGGGAAGCCGGTCGGGCGCCATCTGCCTCTCGGTGTCGGTACGGAAGTCGATGACGACCTCGATGTCGCTCGCGGCCAGTTGATCCAGGCCGCGAGGCGTCAGGTCGCTCAGGGCATCCGACCTGTAGAGAACCCCGACGCGCGTACGATCGCCCGACACGACGGGCAGACCGCCGACGTCGCGAAAGTTGTGGGTCCCCTCGGGGCTCGAGGGAGTGAGCTCGGATGCCGAAGCCGCGGTCATGTCTCCAGCGTAGGCGTGACCGGTGACCGGCTCAGGGCGCGAGGCGCGTGGGGCCGCGGAAGAGGAAGGTCACTTCGCGGATGGAGGATTCGCCCAGCAGCAGCATGAGAAGGCGCGCGAGCCCCATCCCGAAACCACCGTGCGGGGGAACGCCGTAGCGGAAGAAGTCGAGATAGTGCTCGAGCCCCGCGACATCCAGGCCCTTCTCGGTGGCCTGCGCCTCGAGGACCTCGACGCGGTGCTCGCGCTGCGCGCCGGTGGTGATCTCGGTGCCGCGGTAGAGCAGGTCGTAGCTCTTGGTCATCCCGGTCCTGGGATCGCGCATGTGGTAGAACGGCCGGATCTCGGGGTGGTAGTCGGTGACGAACACGAAGTCGTGGTCGTACGTTTCCTTCACGTACGCCGACAGCTGGCGTTCGCCCTCGGGGTCGAGGTCGCCGTCAGCGCGGGGGATCTCGTAGCCGCGGGATGCGACGATCGACCGGGCCTCGGCAAGCGGAATGCGTGGGAACGGCAGGGTCGGAACCGTGACCTCGAGTCCGAAGAGCTCCTCGATCTCGGCGCCGTGCTTCTCTTTGACGGCGGCGATCGCGGTCTGAAGCAGCTCTTCTTGCATCCGCGCGACGTCTTCGTGGGACTCGACCCAGCTGATCTCCGCGTCGATGGAGGTGAACTCGGTGGCGTGGCGGCTCGTGAAGCTGGGGTCCGCGCGGAAGGCGTCGGCGATCTCGAACACCTTGCCAAAGCCCGCGGCCTGCGCCATCTGCTTGAAGTGTTGGGGGCTCTGCGCGAGGTAGGCGGTCTGGTCTCCGAAGTACTCCAGCTGGAACAGCTCCGCACGCGATTCGGCGGGGCTCGACATGAGCTTGGGGGAGTGGATCTCGATGTAGTCGCGCTCGATCCAGTAGCTGCGCATCGCGTGCTCGAGGGTGGTCTGCACGCGGAAGATCAGGTTGTTGCGGGCCTGACGCAGATCGATGAAGCGCCAGTCCATGCGCTTGTCGAGCCCGCTGTCGGCGGCGATGGGTGTCTCGGGGTCGGATGCCGCGGCGATCTCGAGAGTGTGGATCTTGATCTCGACACCTCCGAGCTTGACGCGCTCGTCGTGCTTGAGTTCTCCGGTCACCGTGAGGAAGGTGCCGGTCGACAGAGCCGAGATGGTCTCCGTCAACGCAAGTGCCGCGTGAGCCGTATCGTCGGCATCCTCGGGAAGTTCGCGGGTCGCGGGATTGACCAACTGGACGGCGCCTGTCTCATCGCGCAGGATGACGAACTGCACCTTCTTCTGGTCGCGCACCGTCTCGACCCATCCGGAAACGGAGACGGAGCCCGCGGGCAGTTGCTTCAGCTGGTTCACCAGGACGCGTTCACTCACGAGCGCCCAGTCTACGGGCCGGTGCGCTGCGAACCGCCTGCGCCCTAGGATGGGCCCGTGAGCGACCCGAAAGAGCCCGTCTTCCGCATGGATCCGAGCACGTTCCGCGTGCAGGATCCCCCGCGGGCCGAGCACGCCGACGTGCCGAGTGAGACGGATGCCGCAGCCGAGGCGCCGGAGGGCGACGCGGCAGAGTCCGAGGCGCCGGTCGCCCCTCGCCCGCGTAAGCCGCGCCGCCCCCTGCGCTGGGCGGATCTGATCGTCTCGATCGTGCTGTTTCTTCTCTTGGCTGCAGCGGCGGTGACGGCATCCATTTTCGGGGCGTTCCTGACCTTTGCGTCGGACTCGTGCTCGGCGACCGGGTGCAACTTCAACGTCATGACCATCGGTATCTGGGTCGCGGTGCTCTCCCCGTGGGTCGTCTTCCTCGTCGCGCTCGCCGGCTCGATCGTCATGATCGTGCTGCGCCGGATCTCGTTCTGGATTCCGATCACGGCGTTCGTCCTGATCGTTGCGCTGTGGCTGATCGGTGCCGTTCTGGTCTGGGCGGGCACCTGACCCGAGCCGCCCTACACAGGCGGCGTCCAGCCCGCTGTAACCTCGCGGCCGTACCGTGGTGGGGTGCACACCGCGACACCAGACGGCTCCTGGATGACGCACCTCATCGACTGGTCGGTCTCGCTCATGGAGATCATCGGGCCCGCAGGTGCAGGTCTTGCGATCGCGCTCGAGAACATCTTCCCGCCGCTGCCGAGCGAGGTGATCCTGCCGATGGCGGGTCTCTCGGCCAGCCGCGGGTCGTTCTCTCTTGCGGAGGCCCTGATCTGGACGACCCTCGGCTCGGTAGTGGGGGCCTTCCTGCTCTACGGGATCGGCGCCTGGCTCGGCGTGGACAGACTGCGCACGATCGCGGCCAAGGTCCCGCTACTGCGTCCGGATGACATTGATCGCACTGTCGCGTGGTTTCACCGTCACGGTGGCAAGGCGGTCTTCTTCGGGCGGATGGTGCCGATCTTCCGCAGTCTGATCTCGATCCCGGCGGGCGTGACCCGCATGCCGCTGTGGAAGTTCGGCCTGTTGACCGTCGCAGGCAGTGCCTTGTGGAACACCATCTTCGTGCTTGCCGGTTTCCTCCTCGGCGAGGCCTGGCCCGTGATCGAGCGGTACGCCGACATCCTCCAGTACGTCGTCATCGCCGCCGTAGTGGTCGGGATTGCGTGGTTCCTCGTCGTTCGCATCCGTACGCTTGTGGCCGACCGGCGCGCAGGGGATCCCAAGCCCTCCGCGGACTGAGCCCTCGGTCGCAGAGCAGCGAGCGCTCTCAGCCCGCGCAAAGCGAACCCCCACGTAGACTGGGGGAGTGCCCGCTGGCCGTGTCCATCTCGTGCGTCACGGGGAGGTCTTCAACCCGAATCGGGTCCTGTACGGACGTCTCCCCGGGTACGGGCTGAGCGACGACGGGCGCCAGATGGCCGAGCAGGCTGCGGCCTGGATCGGCGGGCTCGAGCGCCCGCTGGCATCCCTCATCGTGTCCCCGCTGCAGCGGGCGCAGGAGTCGGCCCAGCCCTTCATCGACAGGTTCGGCCTCCGGGCCACCACCGACGAGCGCGTCATCGAGCCGACCAACGTCTTCGAGGGAAAGCGCATGAAGCGCGCCCTGATGAACCCGCTGAACTGGCGGTACCTCGCTCGCCCCGCGGTGCCCAGCTGGGGTGAGCCCTACGCGCAGGTCGTCGCCCGCATGGATGCCGCGATGACGGATGCCTGGGGTGAGGCAGACGACGGCGACGTGGTCGTGGTCTCCCATCAGCTCCCTATCTGGGTGACCCACCTTGCAGTTGCCGGGCTTCCGACGCAGCACGATCCGCGGCACCGCCGGTGCGCGCTGTCGAGCGTGACGAGTTTCGAGCGGTCAGCCGACGGGTGGGTCGAGGTCGACTATGTCGAGCCCGCAGCGACATCGGGCGCCATCGACGTCGGGGCGGTGTGACGTGACGATTCGCCGTGGACGCAGGTCGGCATCCGTCGCTCTCGCGCTGGTTGGCGCCCTCGCGGTGGGCGGAGTGCTCGCCGGGTGCACCGCCGATCCGCTCGCCGACCAGTACCGGGCGGGTGACAACAAGGGCTTCATCGCGCAGAACGGAATGGAAGCCGTCGCGATTCCCATCGACCAACGCTCCGCGCCGCTGAACTTCTCGGGCGTCACCGATACCGGCGAGACGGTGACGAGCGATGACTACCGCGGTCAGGTGCTCGTGGTGAACTTCTGGTACGCCGCATGCGCGCCGTGCATCGTCGAGGCGCCCGAACTCGAGGCCGCCTACGAGGAGGTCGGCGGGGCCGATGTCGCGTTCCTCGGTCTGAACACTGCCGACGAGGCGCCGACGGCGCGATCGTTCGCCGAAGACAACGGCGTCAGCTATCCGAGCCTCATCTCGGTCGGCGACCGCGAACTCAAGCTCGCGTTCGCGGACGCGACCCCCTTGAACGCGACCCCCGTCACGCTTGTCATCGACCCCGAAGGCCGCGTCGCTGCTCGGGTCATCGGCGCGCTCTCGAGCTCGTCCATCCTCACGACTCTCGTGAAGGAAACGCTCGCGGAGAACGGATGAACGTCACCGACCTGATCGGAGGGGGAGCCCTCTGGGTTGCCGTCCCGATCGCGTTGGCGGCCGGCCTCCTGTCGTTCCTCTCGCCGTGCGTGCTGCCTCTGGTGCCCGGCTACCTCGGGTTCATCGGTGGCTCGGTGACGTCGGCCCGCAACGCCGACGGCGTTCCGGTTCCGAGCCGCGGCAGGCTGCTGGGTGGCGTGGCGCTGTTCATTGCAGGCTTCACCGTCGTGTTCTTGGCGATCACCATCCTCGGTGGTGCGCTCGGCCAGTTCTTCGTCCGCTATGGAGATCTCATCACCCGGATCCTCGGCGGCGTGATCATCTTCCTCGGCCTTGTTTTCATCGGCCTGTTCGGCTTTGCGCAGCGCACGGTCAAGCCGCAGGTCCGGGGCAACATCGGCCTCATCGGGGCACCGCTTCTGGGACTGGCGCTCGGTCTCGGGTGGGCTCCCTGTATCGGCCCCACCCTCGCAGCGATCACCTCGTTGTCGTGGAATCTCGGCGACCCCGGGCGTGCGGCCATCCTCGGCCTCACCTACTCGCTCGGACTCGGCATCCCGTTCGTCCTGCTCGCGCTCGGCCTCGGCTGGGCGACCAGCGCCGTCACCTTCCTGCGGCGCCACATTCGCGTCATCAACATCGCCGGCGGCATCCTTCTGGTGCTGCTGGGGGTCCTTATGCTCACCGGCGTCTGGACGACGCTCATGATTTCGCTCCAGGGGGTGCTCGCCAGTGTCCCCCTCCCGCTCTGACGACGTCACAGTCGATCCGCTCAGACCAGCTGACTACGCCGATACGTCAGCAGACAGCACGGATGCCGGTCGGCCGTCTTCGGACGATGCCGTGACATCTCCGGCGCTCGGGCCCGTGGGATGGGCGCGGTGGGGATGGCGCCAGCTGACGAGCATGCGCACGGCACTACTGCTGCTCCTGCTCTTGGCCATCGCGGCAATCCCCGGGTCGTTGGTTCCTCAGCGCAGCGCCGACCCCAACGGCGTGAGTCAGTACTTCACCGACAACCCGGACCTCGCGCCGATCCTCGACGGACTCCAGCTGTTCGATGTCTACACGTCGGCCTGGTTCTCGGCCATCTACATCCTGCTGTTCATCTCGCTCATCGGCTGCGTCATCCCGCGCACCCAACACCACTGGAAGGCGCTGCGCGCCAGGCCCCCGCGCACTCCCGCCAGGCTTGAGCGGCTCTCGACCCACCGCGAAACGCTGGTCGAAACGGAGGATGTCGATCCCGCAGCCTACGCAGGCGATGCTGTCGCCCTCGCCGAGCAGCAACTGCGCCGCGGCGGCTACCGAACCGAGCGCTACGACACCGCGCGTCGGGGCGCCCCGAGCTTCAGCGTCTCGGCAGAGCGCGGCTACCTGAAAGAGACCGGGAACCTCATCTTCCATGGGGCGCTCGTGGGTGTGCTCATCGCCGTGGGGGTCGGCGGGGGATTCACGTACACCGGACAGACCGTCATCATCCAGGGCGACACTTTCACGAACGCTCTCGTGGACTACTCCTCGTTCAATCCGGGGCGCTTCGTCGACGAGAACTCTCTCGTCCCCTACGCGATGACCCTCGACGAGTTCAGCGTCAGCTACGTCGCGCCCGATGAGAGCGGGGCGGGTCAGGCCGGAGACTTCGTCGCGCGCCTCACCACCCAACGCGCGGGCGAGGAGCCGACTGTCGGTGAGGTGCGGGTGAATCATCCGTTGGATGTCGCCGGCGATCGGATCTTCCTCATGGGCAACGGATACGCGCCGACCATCACGGTTCGAGGTCCCGACGGCGAGGTCGTGTACTCGGCATCCGTTCCGTTCCTGCCACAGGATCGCAACCTCACCTCGCTCGGTGTCGTCAAGGTCCCCGATGGGCTGCCCGAGCAGCTCGGACTCGTCGGCTTCTTCTACCCGACAGTGGCGGAGCTCGAGAGCGGTGCTTTGACCTCGGGATGGCCGGCGCTGGTCTACCCGGAGTTGACCTTCAACGTGTTCGAGGGAGACCTGGGTATCGATGGCGGCATCCCGCGCTCGGTGTACGCGCTTGATACGACCGACATGACCCAGCTCACGGGCGGGGACACCGGCGTCGACTCGATCCGGTTGCTGCCGGGCGAGACCGCCGAGATCCCGGGCGGCCGCGGCACGATCACCTTCGAAGACGATTCGGCTCTCACTCCCACGGGAGAGCCGGTCAAGCGCTTCGTCTCACTGTCGATCCACCGGGATGTCGCGGCTACCTGGGTGCTGGTGTTCGCCTCGATCGCCGTCGCGGGGCTGCTCGCTGCCCTGTTCGTACCCCGCCGGCGGGTGTGGGTGAAGGCGACAGTGCAGGGCTCTGCCGTGCGGCTCGAGTACGCGGGACTCGCGCGCGGCGAGGACCCGACGCTGGATGCCACGGTCGAGCGGTTCGCCGGCGAACACGGCGCTTCCCTCGCGGGGCGCGGCGCCAGCCAGCCCACGTAAACTGGCACCATGCCCGTCGATTCCGCGTTGTCCCTCGAGTCGGTCTCGTTCCTCCTGGTGTGGACCGCCATCTCGATTTACGCGCTCGCGTTCATCGCCTACGTCGTCGATCTTTCCCGTCGCTCCGCGGTAGCCGTCGAGCGCTCTGCGCAGCGTGAGCTCGTCTCGGTCGGCGCAGGGGCGGCATCCGGGGATGCCACAACGGATGCTGCATCCGCCGTGGACGAGTTGCGAGCCGAAGGGCTGGCAGCGGAGAAGAACCTCAACGCGGCGCCCGGCCGTCGCACCCGCCTGCTGTGGGCGCGCATCGGGACGAGCCTCACGTGGCTTGCGTTTCTCTTCCACGTCGGCGGCGTCATCACCCGCGGGATCGTCGCTGGCCACGTGCCGTGGTCGAACATGTACGAGTTCGCTCTGACGGGCACGGTGCTCATCGTCGCGGTCTATCTCGGGGTGCTCTTCCGCTACGACCTGCGCTTCCTCGGGTCGCTCATCACGGGCATGGTTGTGCTCATGCTCGGTGGGGCATCGCTGCCCTTCACCTTCTACGTCGAGGTCGTGCCCCTGGCTGACCCCCTCAAGAGCGTGTGGCTCGTCATCCACGTGTTCGTCGCGTCGCTCGCAACCGCGCTGTTCGCCATCGCCTTCGGTCTGTCGGTGCTACAGCTGATGCAGGCGCGCCGCGAGCAGCGGGCGATCGCCGCGGTCGGCACCGGCGCGACGGTTCGCACGGGCCCTGGGTTCCTGCGGACCCTTCCCGGCTCGGAGGCCCTCGAGTCACTCGCGTACCGCTTCGCGATCATGGGCTTCGTGTTCTGGACGTTCACGCTGATCGCCGGATCGATCTGGGCGAACGACGCGTGGGGTCGCTACTGGGGCTTTGACACGAAGGAAGTGTGGACCTTCGTGATCTGGGTCCTCTACGCCGGCTACATCCACGCCCGCGCGACGCGCGGTTGGCGCGGTTCGCGATCGGCGTGGCTGTCGATCGTCGGGTTCACTGCCGTGATCTTCAACTTCACGATCGTGAACATGTTCTTCAAGGGGCTGCACGCCTACAGCGGCCTGAGCTGAGGCTCGGTTCTCCCGATCTCCGGGGGTGGGTGCGACATCCGTGGCTGAGTCCGCGCCGGCTCGTTCTGGGCTGGCCAGACATTTCAGTCGCGCCTTGACCCGGGTGCCGAGACGTGAGACCCACACCAAGCCACGACTGAGCTGATCGTTCGCGGCCCTCAGGGGCGGGCAAGGTACTTCGGTCGCGCCTTCGCGCGGGTGTGCGCGGATCTGACCCACATCACGGCGCGACCGAACAGGCCGCACGGATGCTGCGCATGGTGCTCGTCAGCTTTCGGTCGCGCCGTGACGCGGGTGTCGGGACGTGAGACCCGCACCAACGCGCGACCGAACGGTGATGGCGGGTGGGTTAGCTAGCTCACGACCGGGGAGGCGAGGATGGCGCGGGCTGATGTCGTTCGCTTCCTGGCTATCGCGAGGATGGTCGCCACCAGGCCGAGGCCTCCCCAGATCGCAAGGCCCGCGATCCCGGCACCCACACCACCGGAATCGGTGAGCGCGCCGAGCATCGCGGTATACGCGGGTGAGGTCGGCATCAATCCGTCGATCGCCAGGAGGACCCCCGGCACCGTGGACACGATTCCGGCCGCGACCGCGAGCACACCGATAAGCGCCGCGATCCAGCGGCCCGCGCCGCCGAATACGGCAACCAGTGCCTGGTTCACGGCGGCGAAGGCGACACCGGCCAGGATGCTGACACCCGCGAAGATCGACCAGTCACCCCAGTCGTAGCCCGCAGAGATCTGCACGATCCCTGCCACGAGCAGACCTTGGATGGCCCCGATCGCTGCTGCCGGCGCCAAGGAGCGAAGGGCGAGAAGCGCCGACGGCGACCGGGAGGCGAGAGTGCGTGCGGGGAACGCGCGCAGCGCGATGAACGTACCGAGCGCGCCGAACCACAGCGCGAGCGCGGTCAGCAGCGGAATCGCGGAGGCGCCGAACAGGTCGGATCCGACGCCCTCGGCCTGCACCGGATCGGCGACGACCTCCGCGAGGCTTGCGGCCTCGGCATCCGTGTACGACGGAAGCTGGTCGACAGCCGTGTGCAGTCCGTTGGCGAGGTCGGTCGTTCCGCTCGCGAGTTGGGTCAGGCCGTCGGTGAGGCTTGTCGCGCCGGTTGCGGCCTGGGAGGCGCCGCTCTGCAGGCTCTGCGCACCGGACTGCGACTGCGTTGTTCCCTGGGCGAGCTGTGTAAGACCGTCGGAGAGACTCTGCGTCTGCGCGGCGACCTGACGAAGGCCGCCGCTCGTCTGCGAGATCAGGGTCGAGATGCCCGGAACGACCTGCCCGCCGTAGCCGGCTGCGGTTCCTGCCGCGGTGGCCGCGGATCCAGCATTCTGCGCGACCGTCGCGGCCGCGTCGGCAGCAGAGGCAACGCTCTGGCAGTAGGAGGGCGACCCGTCACAGGTCGCGGCGAGTGTTCCGAGTGTTTGCGCGAGGGCGCCGGCGCCCTGCGCGACAGTGACCGTTCCTGTGGCAGCCGACTGCATGTAGCCGTACATCGTGTTCGCGGCCGCAGGGAGCGGCGCCGCATCCAGCCCGTCGGCGATCTGGTTCTGCGCGGCAGCAAGCTGCGCTGCACCCCCAGCCGCCTGCGACGTCGAGCTCGCGATCGTCCCGAGACCGGAACCGAGCGCACCCGCGCCAGAAGCGAGTTGGTCGATGCCGCTCGCGAGCTCGGCGGATCCGTCGGCCGACTGCTGGATCCCGTCAGCGATCTGATCGGCGCCATCCGCGGCCTCACCGAGCTGCTCACCGAGGGTCGTGAAACCGAGGAAGACGTTCTCGAGGTAGGCGGTCGAGATCTGCTCGCCGGTCAAGGATGCCGCTGTCGAGGTGATCTGTGCGGTGATGGCGTCATCCACGATGCGGCTGTCGGGGGGTGTGGTGACCTCGATCGTTGCCTTCTCGGGCGTCTCGCCAGGTTGAGTGGATGTCGCGGCGGCCGAGAAGTTCTCGGGGATCGTCACGACCGCGGCGTAGGTGCCGTCGGCAAGGCCTGCCGCGGCATCCTCGGCGTTGGAGATCGTCCACGTGAGGTTGCTGTCGGTGTCGTCGGAGCCTTCGACCAGGCCCGCCGTGAGCTGCCGCCCGAGCGGCACGGTCTGTCCATTGATCGTGACGGGCTCGTCGTCGTTCACGATGGCCGCGTTCATGGCATCCAGGCGCGTGGTCGGGTTGTAGAGCGCAACGACAAGGATGCCGCCGATGAGGGCAGGAAGCAGGATGACGCCGAGGATCGTCAACCAGGTGATCGGCCGCCGAGTGCGGGCGCGTTCGAGGGGAATGCTCATGAGTGCTCCTCCGCGGATGCGGAAACTGTCATATCGGATCGAGTCGACACGGTGATCGAGCGCAGGTCGGGCCGGTGGGCGTCAGCCATCAGGCCCAGGGCCGGTCCCTCGTGCTGGGCCGAAGCCAGGATCGTGAGGGGAGGGTCCGCGTCGCCGGCGCGCTCGCGGCGAACAAGCGCCGCATCTCGCAGGAGAGCTGCCGCCTGGTCTCGGACGGCTTCTCCCTCCAGTCGGTCGAGGCCGTCGATCACGATGATCCGCGCCGATCCGCGCAGGGCCTGTGTGAGTTCGGTGAGGGGTTCGTCAGTGTCGGCGAGGAGCGCGACACCCACGTGCGAGCGCACCCACGCGGCGCGCTCGGGGAGCAGGTGCCCGGCAACTCGCAGTCGCCCGTCCGTCGGCGCGAGCCTTCCCGCGATCGTCATCAGGAATGCCCGGGCAGCGCGGGGGTCACCGGTGACGACGACGGTGTCGCCGTATTCGACACGGATGCCGACCCCGGTGAACAGGTCGGTGTCGGTTCCGTGTCGTGAACCGAAGGCGTGCACGGCCAGGTCCTCGGCAACGACAGCCGCCGTCGTCCTCGGTTCGGGCCAATCCCGCAGCGAGAGCTCCCGCTCCACTGCTTCGCCTTCGATGTCGAAGTGGGGGAGCACCCGATGCATCCATCGCGGCATCCACCACGCCTTTTCGCCGAGGAGCGCCATGACCGCGGGAACCAGGGTCATGCGCACGAGGAACGCGTCGATCGCGATACCCGCGGCAAGGCCCAGCGCGATGGGTTTGATGTTGATGTCGCCTTCGGGGACGAACGCGGCGAACACCGCGAACATGATGACCGCGGCGGCTGTGACCACGCGGGCGGATGCCGTGAATCCTGACCGGACGGCGCTGATCGCCGTCGCGCGGTCGGCTCGCCCACCGCGAGCGCGCCGCAGGTGGACGTAGTCCTCGCGCATCCGCGACACGAGGAAGACCTCGTAATCCATTGCGAGGCCGAAAAGGACCCCCATGAGGATGATCGGCATGAAGCTGATGACGGGACCGGTCTTGGACACGTGAAGGGCGTCGGCGAACACCCCCCACTCGAAGACGAGCGCGACGATACCGAACGCGGCAGCTACCGAGAGGAGGTACCCCGCTGCTGCCTTGAGGGGAACCCAGATCGATCGGAAGACGATCGTGAGCAGCACGAGCGAGAGACCCACGACGAAGACGCCGAAGGGCAGGAGCGCCCCGCCGAGTCTGTCGGAGATGTCGATGGCGACCGCGGTGAAGCCCGTGACCTTCAGGTCGACGCCGTATTCGTCCAAGAGCCGATCGTGCTGTGCCCTGAGCTCTCGCACGAGCTCCGCCGTGGCGGGGTCATCCGGTGCGGTCTCGGGAACGATCTGCACGATCCCGGTGTCGGCGGTGCGGTTCGGGGTCGCGAGCGCTACCTCCTTCACGCCGGGAATCGTGGCGATCTCATCGCCGAGATCCTGCATGAGCGTCAGCGGGTCGGTCGAGGTGACGATCGTGCCGGTCATGATGAGCGGTCCGTTGGCGCCGGCCCCGAAGTGCTCGGCGACAAGGTCGTAGCTCTGCCGCGCCTCGTTGTCTTCGGGCAGCATCCCGGCGTTGGGAAGGGCGAGCGCGAGGCTGCCGGCCGGTATCGCGAGCGCTCCGAGGAGCGCGACCACCGAGACGGTCGTGACGATCGGATGCCGGGTCACGAGCTTCACCCACGGATTCGTCTTCTTTCCGTGCGTGATGGTGGGTGCGGGTTCGGCATCGGCTGCTGACGCTGCCTCGGCAGTGGCAGTGGCAGTGGCAGTGGCAGTGGCAACTGCCGCGGCATCCTCGCGGGCTGATGTGCCGCGTCGGCGCCGCGAGGCGCGCGGCGCGCGCCGGGGCCACCCGGCAACCCGGCCCTTGACGAATCCGAGGAAGGCCGGAGTGAGGGTCACGGCGATGGCAACGGCTATCGCCACGGCGACGGATGCCGCGATGCCCATCGTCGTCAGGAAGGGGATGTTCGCGAACGAGAGGCCGATCAGCGCGATGAGCACTGTCGCGCCGGCGAACACGACTGCGGAGCCCGCGGTTCCGGTGGCGCGGGCTGCGGCCTCCTCCGGGTCCACCCCTTCGCGGACGGCATCCTGCTGGCGGGAAATGATGAAGAGGGCGTAGTCGATACCGACCGCAAGCCCCAGCATGAGGGCGAGCATCGGCGTCGTCGACGAGATCGTGGCGAAGGCCGTGGAAATGAAGATGAGCGCCATCGACAGTCCGACACCCAGCAGCGCCGTGATGAGGGGGAGCCCGGCGACGACGAATGAGCGGAAGGTGACGATCAGCACGACCAGGGCAAGGATCACGCCGAACAGCTCGACGATCGAAAGTGTCGGCAGTGACTGGGAGAAGAGGTCGCCGCCGAGGGCCACGGTGGTGCCGGCCGGAAGTTCAGCCTGCAGGGCGTCGGTGATCTCGAAGAGCTGATCCTTCGTCTCCGCGGAGACCGACGACGCCTGTCCCTCGAACTGGAAACGCACCAGGGCTGCCGATCCGTCATCGGAGATGAGACCCGAGATCGCCTCGTCGTACGGGTCGCTGACGGCGAGGACCCCGTCAATGCCCTCGATCTCGTCGATCGTCTGGGCGATGTCTTCAGGGAACGGTGCGTCCTCAACAGTCATGCCCTCGGGGGCGACGACGATGAACTGCGCACTGGTTCCCGAGACTTCAGGAAAGGTCCGCTGCAGCTCCTCGAGGCCCGCCTGTGACTCGGTTCCGGGAATCGAGAAGGTGTTGTCGGTGCCCTGCTGGAAGAGCACAGCTCCGCCGCCCGCGAGGACCAGCACGAGAAGCCAAGACGCGAGCACCCGCCACGGGTGCCGATACGCCCATCGTCCGAGGGCATAGAGAACGGTGGACACGGGTCTTCCTCCGGGAGTCGTCAAGGGGAGTCTCGATACACCGGTGTATCCGATACGCATGTGTATCGTAGACGATTGCTGAGACCAGCAGGCTGAAGGCTCGGTGTGAACACCGGTGAGGGGAGGGCGTGATGTCGGCAGATGACGCTGACGCCACCCGGCATGTGCTGCAGGCGATCGACGGCATCACCCCTGACGGGGCGCGTGGTCGCGAGCGCACTAAAGCGCGGCTGATGCGCGCCGCCTACGAGGTGTTTGCCGAAGTCGGGCTCGACGGAGCCTCGGTCGAGGCGATCTGCGAACGTGCCGGATACACGCGCGGTGCGTTCTATTCCAACTTCTCCACAAAGGAAGAGCTGTTCTTCGAGCTGGTGCGCGCGGTGACCGATCGCAAGCTCGAAGCGGTCTCCCAGCGGGTGGATGGCTTGCGCGCCCAGGATGCCGCGCTGACCCCGAACGAGCTCGTTCAGAGCGTGCTCGATGGCACCGTAGAAGGTCTCTTTGACGTTGTGCTGATGAGCGAGATCCGATTGCGTGCGATGCGCGACGACGAGACGGCGCGGGCGTACCTTGCGTGGGCTTCGAGCCTCATCGATCGGGTGCAGCGGATGATCGAATCGCTTGTCACCTCCTACGGTCTGCGGCTGCGCCTCCCAGCCCGCGACGTAGCTCGCCTCGTCTTGACAGTCTGGGAAGACGCGCTCATCACGGCAGCGATCGAGCGGATCGATGACGACGGGCTGCGTCGACGCGCAGAGTCGCAGACGCAACAGCTCGCGCTCGCGCTCGTCGACGCGGCATCCTGATCGCGCGCTAGGCCCAGCGCGACCGTTTCAGCCCTGGGACACCGCCAGGAGGGCGTGGCACCTGGTTAGTCGCTCGCGCCACCACCGTCTGCGGTCCGGCGGTGCTGCCTGGAATTCAAGCGCTGACTCGTCGACCGCGGGTCTGCGAACAGGAATGGTGCCGTGCTCCGGCCGCACCGGCTGCGTCGTGACGTCGGCAGCCAGCAAAGAAGCGGTGCCCAGGCCGCAGTCGTAGTCGAGATCGGGAAGGGCCGCGGCCAGCGAAGCGCCCATTGCCAGCCCCACCGAAGTGTCAAGCGCGCTCGAGACGACGACGGGCAGCCCCGCCTCGGCGACGATCGCGAGGGCCCGGTGGACGCCGCCCAGGGGCTGCGCCTTGATCACCAGCAGATCTGCGGCGCCGGAACGTGCCACAGCGAGCGGGTCTTCGGCCTTGCGTACACTCTCGTCGGCGGCAACCGGAACACCCATGTACCGGATGCGGCGCCGCAGCTCCCGGAGCTCCTCCAGGCTTCCGCAGGGTTGTTCGACGTACTCCAGATCGAACTCGGCGAGCGCACGCACCGCGTGCTCCGCCTCGTCCAGGTTCCACGCTCCGTTTGCGTCGACCCGGATGCGGCCGAGCGGCCCCATGGCCTCCCGGACCGCTCGCACGCGGGCCACATCATCGGCGAGTGTCCCGCCGGACTCTGCCACCTTGACCTTCACCGTGCGGCATCCATCGAAACGGGCGAGCACGTCGGATACGGCATCCGGTGCAACCGCGGGAACTGTCGCGTTCACGCGGATCTCGCTGCGACGGGCCGCGGGGGTGCTGTGCCAGCCGAAGTCGATGGTTGCGGCAAGCCAGGTGCTCGCCTCGGCGTCGTCGTACTCGAGGAACGGTGAGAACTCCGTCCATCCCGCGGGCCCGCGCAGCAGCATCGCTTCTCGGTGCTCGATGCCGCGGAACCGTGTTGCGAGCGGTAGTGCGACAACGTGGGCGCTCTCGAGGAGTTCGTCCAGGGGCGGGAGTGACGGCAGGTGCAAGGCGGCGACCATGCTCTCATCCTGCCCGCCGCACTGCCGCTCGGCATCCCGGCGCGCGGGCCCTGGGGGTGTGGACGTCCGTACGCTGAAGACATGGTTCTTCTCGATACTCCCGTCCGACTCGGCGTGCAGGTGCGCCCCCAGCACGTGAGCTATCCCCAGATCCGTGAGGCAGTGCTCTGGCTCGAGGACTTCGGCGTCGACATCGCCTTCAACTGGGATCATTTCTACCCGCTCAGCGGTGACCCGGATGGCGCGCACTTCGAGTCGTGGACGATGCTCGGCGCGTGGGCTGAGCAGACCGAGCGCATCGAGTTCGGCGCTCTTGTCAACTGCAACAGCTACCGCAACGCCGACCTGCAGGCAGATATGGCGCGGACGGTCGACCACATCAGCGCCAAGGGCGGCGCTGCCGGCCGGTTCATCTTCGGCACCGGCTCGGGGTGGTTCGAGAAGGACTACGTCGAATACGGCTATGAGTTCGGTACCGCGGGTTCTCGGCTGGATGACCTGGCCGAAGGGCTCCGCCGGGTCGAGGCCCGGTGGGAGCAGCTCAATCCGGCGCCGACGCGCAAGATCCCCGTCATGATCGGCGGCGCGGGCGAACAGAAGACCCTGCGTCTGGTTGCCCGCCACGCCGACATCTGGCACAGCTTCGTGAAGCCGGATGCCGTCACCAGCAAGCTCGACGTTCTCGAGCGGTGGGCGCAGAAGGAAGAGCGGGACCTGTCGAACCTCGTGGTCTCGAACGAGATCGGGGCGCGAAACGTCGACGAGGTCGAGGCGCTCTATGGCGCGGGAGTGCGGCTGTTCACGCTGGGGATCGATGGCCCCGACTGGAACTTCGACGCCGTCAAGCAGTGGGTGGCGTGGCGCGACGCCAAGAACGCGGCGTGATGGTCGCGCGCGGACCGGTCAGCTGACCGATTCGCCGCAGACACCGCAGATGCCGCTCGTCGGGACCTCGACGAAGCAGTTCGGGCACACCGCTGCGACCCGCTCGGGCTTCGACGGCGTTGGGCGGGATGTACGGGGTGCGCGGGGCGTCGTGCTCTTGCGTGCCCGGGCAGCCGGGGGAGCCGAGACCGGAGGGGGCGGTGCGACGGCCGGGCGGTGTTCGAGGCAGTAGAGGCGCACGAACCCGGCGTGGTTGTTCGGGTGCCGGTGCTTGACCGCCCACAGCTCGGTCCGCTCTTTCAGCGGCTCGTCTGCAGGGCATCGGGCGCAGCGACTCGCCTCACCGGGCATCGCCTCGGAGGCCAGGACGGGGGTCTCGAACGGGAGCGCGTCCCGCCAGTCCGACGATGTCCTGATCTGCATCCGTATATCTCCCTGTCCTCTCCTCCAGGCTACCCGCGCCGAGTTGTCCCTCTCTCCGCCGAGTTGTCCCTCTCTCCGCCGAGTTGTCCTTCCTCCCGCCGAGTTGTCCCTCTCCCCGCCGAGTTGTCCTTCGCTGTGCTGAGTTGTCCCTTGCTGCGTCGAGTTGTCCCTTGCGCTAGGCAAGGACAACTCGCGCCGGGCAAGGACAACTCGCGTGAAGGAGGGACAACTCGCGTGAAGGTGTGGCCCGCCAGACGGGCTAAGCGCCCGCGTAGGCTGGTGCCGTGAGCGTTTCCGAGCTGTTCGATCCGGATGCCTGGGTTCTTGCCCCCGGTGCTGAGGGGTACACCGACATCACCTCCCACGTCTCGCCGGACGGCCGGATCGCCCGGATCGCGTTCGACCGGCCCGAGGTTCGCAACGCGTTCCGCCCACACACCGTCGACGAGCTGTACCGCGCCCTCGACATCGCACGGCAGGACTCGAAGATCGGCGTCGTGCTCCTGACCGGCAACGGCCCGAGTCCGAAGGACGGCGGCTGGGCGTTCTGCTCCGGCGGCGACCAGCGCATCCGTGGTCGCGATGGCTACACCTATGCGGCCGACGACGCGACGGCACCGGACCCGGCCCGCTCGGGGCGCCTGCACATCCTTGAGGTGCAACGGCTCATCCGGTTCATGCCGAAGGTCGTGATCGCGGTGATCCCGGGCTGGGCTGCGGGCGGCGGACACTCGCTGCACGTCGTGTGCGACCTGTCGATCGCGAGCCGCGAGCACGGCAGGTTCAAACAGACGGATGCCGACGTCGGCTCCTTCGACGCGGGCTACGGCTCGGCGTACTTCGCCCGCCAGATCGGCCAGAAGTTCGCGCGCGAGGTGTTCTTCCTCGCGGAGGAGTACGCGGCGCAGCGGGCGTACGAGATGGGCGCGGTCAACCGCGTCGTCGAGCATGCGCAGCTCGAGCGCGAGGCCATCGCGATGGCCCGCACGATCCTCACCAAGTCGCCGACCGCGATCCGGATGCTGAAGTTCGCGTTCAACGCCGTCGATGACGGGCTCGTGGGCCAGCAGGTGTTCGCGGGGGAAGCGACCCGGCTCGCATACGGCACCGATGAGGCCGTCGAGGGCAAGGACGCGTTCCTGCAGAAGCGTGACCCCGACTGGTCGCCGTATCCCTGGCACTACTGAACCCGGGCCCGGACCGCCGTCGTGACGAACCGATTGCAGGATGACACGCCGCAGCCGACGCCCTGGCGGCTCATCCGGCTGAGTTCCTCCTGCAATCGGGACGCGCAGGCGCTCGTGGAAACAGTGCGCGACGCGCTCGCCGAGGTTCCGGGGTCAGATCTCGAGCCGGCGGTGATCGTCGAGACCTCCGGCTCGTCGGGCTACCCCAAGTCGGTCGTGCTTCCGATCGGCGCGCTGCGCGCCAGCGCCACAGCGACGGCAGAACGGATCGGGTCCGGGTCCTGGGTGCTCGCGCTCGAACCGACGTATGTCGCCGGTCTCCAGGTGCTCGTGCGCAGCATCCTGGCGGGGACCGACCCGGCCGTCATCCCTGCCTCGTTCACGCCCGAGCAGTTCTTCGAGGCCGCCGCGGGACTCGACGCTCCCCGGTACACGTCGCTCGTGCCCGCCCAACTCACCCGGCTCCTGGATGCCGCAGCCCGCGATCCCGCGGTCGCAGACTGCCTGCGCGGGTTCGAAGCGATCCTCGTCGGCGGCCAAGCGCTGCCAGCGGCGGAGTTGCAGCGTAGCGCCGCTCTCGGCATCCGGATCGTGCGCACGTACGGCTCCAGCGAGACCAGCGGCGGATGTGTGTACGACGGCGTGCCGCTGGCCGGAGTGAGCATACGTGTCGAGGGCGGCGAGGTGCAGATCGCGGGACCGGTTCTCGCGTCCGGGTACCTCGACGATGACGAGCGAACCGCGAAGGCCTTCGTCACGGATGCCGACGGCACCCGCTGGTACCGCACCGGCGATACGGGCACGTTCGACGGCACCCTCCGGGTGACCGGGCGCCGCGACAACGTCATTGTCAGCGGTGGCATCAACGTGTCGCTCGACCGCGTGGAGCGCGTCGTGCGCACAGTCCCGGGACTCGAAGCTGCGGTGGTGGTTCCCGTGACGGATGCCCGCTGGGGACAGGCCTCCGTCATCGTCGTCGAAGGGAGCGGCGCGGCCGTGGATGACGCGCTCGCCGAGGCACGCACGCGGGTGGAGTGCGAGATCGGTGCCCCGGCGCGGCCCCGCGCCATCGTCAGGGTCGAACGGATGCCGCTCCTGCCCTCGGGCAAGCCTGACCGCGTCCGGCTCCGCGAGCAGATCACGACGCTCTAGGATTGCTCCCCGTGGCAGCACCCTCCAAGAAGAAGCGCTCGCGGTCTCGCACGAAGCCGCATCCGGGTTCGACCAATCACGCTCGTCGCGACCACCGTTCGCCCGTCGCCGCCCCCAAGCCTGCGACGCTGCGTGACTGGATCGGTGCAGCCCGCCTGCGGACGCTCCCGCTGGCAGTCACCCCGATCCTCATCGGCACAGGAGCAGCACTTCTGATCGAGCGTCCGATGCACTGGGTCATCGCTCTGGCGTGCCTCGTGGTGTCGGTGAGCCTGCAGATCGGGGTGAACTACGCCAATGACTACAGCGATGGCGTGCGCGGCACGGATGCCTACCGGGTGGGGCCGGCTCGCCTGACCGGAGCCGGCAAGGCGAAGCCCCGGACGGTGCTGATCGTCGCGCTCGTGTACTTCGCGATTGCCGGTCTTGCGGGCCTCGCCATCACGATCCGCACCGAACAGTGGTGGTTCCTCGCGGTCGGTACCGCCTGCATCCTCGCTGCTTGGTTCTACACGGGCGGCAAGCGCCCCTATGGCTATGCGGGCCTCGGTGAACTGTTCGTGTTCGTCTTCTTCGGCCTCGTAGCAACGCTCGGCACGACGTGGGTGCAGGTGTTCGCGCTGCCGCAGGAGGCCTGGTTCGGTGCGGTCGGGGCGGGCCTGCTCGCGTGCGCCGTGCTGCTCGCAAACAACCTGCGCGACATCGATCAGGATCGCGTCGCCGGTAAGCGCACGCTCAGTGTTCTGATCGGGCGCCGCGCCACGCAGGTGCTGTACACCGTGTTCGTGCTGGTCCCGTTCGGGATCGCGGGCTACCTTGCGGTCTTCTACCCGATCGCGTGGTTGACCGCGATGGCGTTGCTGCTCGCGCTTCCCGCGATCCTCATCGTGTGGACCTACCGGCAGCCGCGCGAGCTCGTCATCGCCCTGGCGTTGACGTCAGGAACGTCGCTCGCTTTCGGAGCTTTCCTCTTCTGGGCCTTCGCCGGCTGACGGCGCGGGTGCTTCGTCGGCAGCCGGTGCGTCTTCGAGGGTGGCATCCTCAACCTGCTCGTCGGTCGGGTCAGTACGGCGCGCCCTGCGCTCGGCAAGCGATGCCGACACCTCATCGAGGGGGCGGCGCAGGAAGATCACCGAGAGGCTCAGTCCGATGAGCGCGGCGAAGATCGCCGACAGCCAGTAGAACTCGCGGCCGATGGGCAACAGCATCAGGATGCCGAACGGGACGAGGAAGAACAGGATGCGCAGCACCGTATAGAGCCAGAAGGAGCGCGCGTTCACCCCTCCATCGTAGGCGTCGGGCGCCCTGCCGCCGTCCGCCCCGGTCAGCGCCCGCAACCAGCCCCGGCGTGTCGAACCGACCTAGGATGGAGGTGTGCCCCGCGTGCTGTTGATTCTGGCGTTGGTGGCGACCGCGTTCTGGGTCTACACCATCGTCGATTGCGCTGTGCAGCCGCCGACGCGGCACCGCGGCGTGAGCAAGCCGCTGTGGATCGTCATCGTCCTCGTGCTTCCCGTGATCGGCGGGGTGCTGTGGTTGCTGGTCGGTCGCGCACGACGGTCCGCGGTTCACGCCACGCGCGCCCCGGATGATGACCCCGAGTTCCTGGGCCGCATCGGCACGATCTCGGATCAAGACGAACGAATTCGCCGGCTCGAGGAAGAGCTCGCACTGCTGGATGCCGAAGATGCGTTGGACGGTCCGACGGATGCTGACACCGTGACCGATCACGAAGCGGCATCCGCGCCCCGCGATGACGACGACGAGCCCCGCGGGTCTCGCGGCGCCGCCTGACGGGCATCCCGTGAGCGACCTGGTCGGTGGGGGCACCCGTTCGCCCGCGACGGATGCTGCAGCGGCCCTGCTCGATCAGCTGATCGCGCGGGGAGTGCGCGATGTCGTTCTCAGCCCGGGTTCGCGCTCGCAGGCTCTGGCGCTCGCCGTTGCCGACGCCGAGGAACGGGGCCTCCTGCGGTTGCACGTGCGCATCGACGAGCGGGTCGCCGGGTTCACCGCCCTGGGAATCGGTCGCGAGACACGGATGCCGGCAGCTATCGTCTGCACCTCCGGCACTGCGGTGGCAAACCTCGCGCCCGCCGTCCTTGAGGCCCACCACTCCGGGGTGCCCCTGCTTCTGCTGACCGCCGACCGACCCCCGGAGCTGCGGGGAGTCGGGGCGAACCAGACGACGCGTCAACCTGGCATCTTCGCCCCCAACACGCGGTTCGAGCTCGACGTGCCGACGCCGACCGAGATCGACGACACCGGTGAGGGCGACCAATCCGTGATGCTGCGCGATATCGCCGACCAGGCAGTGAGCGCGGCGCTCGGTGACGCGGTGCGTCCGGCCGGTCCCGTCCATCTCAACCTGCCGTTTCGCGAGCCGCTGGCCGGATCGCTCCCGCCGTGGTGGGGCGCGGATGCCGGAGAGGGAGCCCACACGGTCGATGCGCCGCTCGAGAACGACCAGTCGGGCGCGCTGTATCAGGGCGGGGGCGGCATCGGTGATGCCGACGAGGCTCTCGCAGCCGACGAGGAGCCGCTCGTGCTGCCTCGCGGCATCCGGACGATCGTTCTGGCAGGCGAAGGAGCGGGGCCACGCGCCGAGGCGCTGGCGTGGGAGGGCGGATGGCCGCTTGTCGCTGAGATCGTCAGTGGCGCCCGTTTCGGCCGTCAGCTCGTCCATTCCTACCGGGAGCTGCTGCGTCGGCCGGAGCTCAGCGACCCGATCGAGCGCGTCGTCGTGCTGGGTCACCCCACGCTCGCGCGCGAGACCAGCGCGCTTCTCTCCCGCGACGACGTCGAGGTGATTGCGCTGCGCGGTCCCGGAGAGACGGTCAACCTCAACGGCGCGACAGTCGCCGTTGCAGCCGTGGCCCCGGCCCCAACCGCCGCGTCGACGACAGAGGCGATCGCGGCTGATCGCGCATGGCTCGGAGAATGGATGCGGGCCTCGCGTGCGGCATCCGTCGACCTGTCAGTGCCGGCCCCCGACGGTGAGGCGCTCGCGTCGGCCGACCCGCAGACGCGGCTGGGGGCGATCTCGGCGGAGCTTGCGGTGCTGCGAGAGAAGCTCGACCGCGTGGCTCTCGTCGATGCGGCGTGGCGGGCGACGTGGCCACACGACCGGCTCGTGTTCGGCTCTTCGCGCCTGGTTCGGGTGGCCGACGCCGTGCTGCCGGGCAAGAAGGTGACCGTGCACGCCAATCGGGGTTTGGCTGGAATCGACGGAACAGTGGCGACGGCCTTCGGGGTCGCCATCGCGAGCCAGGCCGAGGGTGCTGCAGGAGTGACCCGCGTGCTGCTGGGTGATCTGGCCTTGCTGCACGACGTCGGAGCCCTGTTGCTCGCGCCGGGGGAGACGGCGCCGCGGATCCAGGTGATCGTCGGGAACGATTCCGGCGGCACGATCTTCGACGGCCTTGAGGTCGCCGCGCTCGGCTCCTCGCAGCAGCGCGATCGCGTGCTCTACACACCCCAGGATGCCGATCTCGAGGCGCTGGCGACCGCCTACGGCTGGACCTATGCGCGCATCGAGACCCGAGCCGCGCTCGACCAAGCGCTCACCTCGCCGGTGGTGGGCCCGCAACTGATCGAAGTGCCGCTCCCGCGCTGAGCGACGGGCCGGGTCCATGATGGACGGGTGACCGCGAGAAGTCAGACCTATTGGACCGGCGACGTTGCCGAACTGCTGCGAGTCCGGGAGGGCTTCGTCCTTTCGGGGGTCGACCCCGGCTCGACACCCGGCTATGGCAGCGACAAGCAGCAGGCAGCGCAGGACCTTGCTGCGGGCGTTGCGGAGCTCGACCTCTTGCAAGAGAAGCTTTTCGCCCAGAGCCGGGTGGGCGCCACGGACGCTTCGGTGCTACTTGTCCTGCAAGGGATGGACTCGTCGGGCAAGGGCGGGATCGTGCGTCACGTCGTCGGCTCGGTCGACCCGCAGGGTGTTTCGCTCGCATCCTTCGGCGCGCCGACCGAGGAGGAGCGCTCGCAAGACTTCCTGTGGCGCATCCAGCGCAAGCTGCCGGCCGCCGGCCGGATCGGTGTGTTCGACCGGTCGCACTACGAGGACGTTCTGATCGGACGGGTCCGGGAGCTCGCGGATGCCGATGAGATCGAGCGCAGGTATGGAGCGATCAACGAGTTCGAGCGTCAGGTCGCGGCATCCGGAACGCGGATCATCAAGGTCATGCTGCACATCTCGTACGCCGAGCAGAAGGCGCGTCTGATGGAGCGCCTGGATCGTCCCGAGAAGCACTGGAAGTTCACCCCCAGTGACGTCGACGAGCGGATGCGGTGGCCGCACTACATGGCCGCGTATCAGACGGTCTTCGAGCGGACGTCCACCGAGCATGCACCGTGGTACGTGGTGCCCGCCAATCGCAAGTGGTACGCCCGCCTGGCCATCCAGCACCTGCTGCTGGAAGCGCTGGAGAGCATCGATCCCCAGTGGCCCACCGCCAGCTACGACGTCGCCCTCGAACGCGAACGCCTCGCCGCAACCTGACCCCCTCCGCCGAGTTGTCCTTCCCTCAGCCGAGTTGTCCCTGGTTCAGCCGAGTTGTCCTTGGTTCAGCCGAGTTGTCCTTGGTTCAGCCGAGTTGTCCTCCCCGTCGACCGCGCGGTGAGTGTTAACTGACGCGCCCCCACCGTCTGCAAGGATGCGCTCCATGGATGACGAGTTTGAGGGATTCCTCGAGACAGTGACTCCGCTTCTGCGGGACCGCCGGCTCGATGAGCTGCGCGAGTTGCTGGCCGAGCAGGATGCCGCCGATATCGCTCAGCTCCTGGAGCGGGAGGATGCGCGCGACCGCGCGGTGCTGTATCGACTGCTGCGCCGCGACCAGGCGCTCGAGGCCTTCGAACTGCTCGATCCGGGGATGCGGGCTGAGCTCATCGGCGGCCTGCGGGAGGACGACGTCGCGAAGGTCTTCGAGGAACTCGACCCCGACGATCGTGCGCAGCTGATCGACGAACTCCCGGCGGGCGTCGCACGGCAGCTCATGCGGGGCCTCTCACCCGCCGAGCGCGAGCTGACGGCCCCGATGCTCGGGTACCCGAAGAACAGCGTGGGCCGCTTCATGAGCACGGAGTATGTCCGGCTTTCGCCCCAGCTCACGGTCGGGGACGCGCTCAGCCACGTGCGTCACCGCGGTGTGGATGCCGAGACCGTCTACATGCTCCCGGTGACCTCACCGCACCGTCGCTTGCTGGGCGTCGTCGGTTTGCGGGAGCTCGTGATGGGGCGCTCCGACGTCACGGTCGAGGAGCTCATGACCGAGGCGCGGACTGCTCGGGCAACGGATGCCGCAGAGACCGCCGCGCGATCGCTGGTCGACTCCGGACTGCTCGCCATGCCGATCGTCGACAGCGAAGACCGCCTGCTCGGCATCCTCACCGTCGACGACGCGGCCCGCATCCTCGAGGAGGCAGAAGACACGGATGCCGCACGCCAGGGTGCCTCTGAGCCGCTCGGTCGCCCCTATCTCACGACCCCAGTGCTGCGCATCGTGCGTGCCCGTGTGGTGTGGCTCCTGGTGCTCGCCGTCTCGGCGCTGCTCACGGTTCAGGTGCTCGGGATCTTCGAGGCGACGCTTGAGCAGGTCGTCACTCTCGCCCTGTTCATCCCGTTGCTGACGGGCACGGCGGGTAACACCGGCTCTCAGGCGGCGACGACAGTCACCCGTGCCCTCGCGATGGGGGAGGTGCGAAAACGGGATGCACTCACGGTGATGTGGCGCGAGGTGCGGGTCGGCGCCTTCCTCGGAGGCCTTCTGGGCATCCTCGGCTTCGCTTTGGCGAGCCTCGTGTTCGATCTCGCCCTGGGGGCCGTGATCGGCCTGACGCTGCTGTTCATCTGCACGCTCGCAGCGACGGTGGGTGGTCTCATGCCGATCCTTGCGATGGCGGTGCGGGCAGATCCGGCGGTGTTCAGCACGCCGTTCATCTCGACGTTCTGTGACGCGACGAGCCTTATCATCTACTTCGCCGTCGCGACCTGGATCCTGCAGTTGGGCTGAGTCCGCCCGCAGGGCTCAGGCGAGGGCGTCGACGATGGGCCGGAACTTCACGCGCGTCTCGAGAAGCTCGGCCTCGGGGTCGCTTGCTGCCACGATGCCGGCGCCGGCGTGCGCGATGACCGGAATCGTGTCGCTGTAGCTGGCGGCGTCCCGCTGCGGCTCGGCGCCGATCTGGGCGCAGCGCAGGGCGATCGCCCACTCGCCGTCGCCGTTGGCGTCGATCCAGCCGACGGGTCCGGCGTACCGGCCCCTGTCGAACGGCTCGAGTCGACGGATGACGTCGAGTGCGGCATCCGTCGGGGTGCCCGCGACCGCAGCCGTCGGATGCAGCACCGTGACGAGGTCGAGCGCGGAAGCCCCGTTCGACAGTCGTCCGGAGACATCGGTTGCCAAGTGCCACAGATTCGGAAGCTCGAGCAGGTGCGGCTCGCCGGGAGCGACGAGGTCACGGGTGAGCGGTGCCAGTGCGTCAACCACGCTCGTGACCGCGAACCGGTGTTCGTCGAGGTCTTTGCGGCTCGTCCCGAGTGCCTTCGCTGCGGCGACGTCCTCGTCGGCATCGGCGCCGCGCGCCGTGGTTCCGGCGAGCACGCGCGCGGTCACGGCGCCCTGGTTCACCGTGATGAGGGTTTCGGGACTCGCGCCGATGAGGCCGTCGACGGCGAAGGTCCAGGTGTCGGGGTAGCTCGTGGCAAGCGCGCGCACCAGCCGACGCAGATCTGCGCCCGCCGGAATCGTCCCGACGAGGTCCCGTGCGAGAACGACCTTCTCGACCTCGCCCGCCGTGATCGCCTCGATCCCGGAGCGCACAGCGTGTTGGTAACCGTCGGGGTCGAGCGAGCCGGGTCCGAGGGTTGCGGACCAGTGGGGGCCGTGGGGAACGGACGTAGGCTGCGGCGGCTCAGGATCGCTCTCGTGACGGATCGTTGTGACCCACGCCCGACCGCCGTGCACGCCGGTGATGGTCTGCGGAACGACCAGGAACGGCAGCGCCGTCGAGGCCGGGTCGAACCCGAGCGCGCCGAACGCGACCAGCCCGGTGCCGGGCAGTTGCACGGGATCGGACACTCGAGCGTTTGCCGCCAGGTCGCGCCAGATTGCGGCAATCGGCCGGGACAACGGGGGCGAACCCGGCCCGCCGATTGTTACGATCGCCGCGCCGGAGCCGACGATGCCCTCACCCCGACGCAACCACGCCAGCGGATTATGCGGATCGGTCAGCGACAGCAGGTCGTCGACCGGCTCGATCTCCCTGGTCTCGACCACCAGCGGTGGGAGACGGGAAGTACGGGTCACCTCACCAGCCTAGACTTCCGGCGTGGATGCGGATCGACTCGGGCGCCCCGCGCCTGGCACGGTTACCCAGTTCCGGTGGCGCAAGTGGGACGACGGCGTCCATTGGGTGCACGACTGCGTCTATCTCGGCCACGACAGCTGGGGCGAGTGGTTCGGGCAGCCGGCGGGATGGCGCAGCATCCGTCCCGGCCGGAACGTCGTGACCGCCGGCCCCAACGTCACCCTCATGCCCCCGAGCGGCGAGTACGCGATGACGGTGAACGCAGCACCGTCGCGGACCCGCATCTATATCGACCTCGGCTGGGACATCGGCTGGTCGCAGAGCGCTCCCGGCGTCGCGGAGGGCATCGACATGGATCTGGATGTCGTGCGAGCCCTCGACGAGCGCGGGATCTGGATCGACGACCGCGACGAGTGGGACGAGCACCGCGTCCACTACGGCTACCCGCGCGACGTGGTCGAGCGGCTCGAAACGTTGGCTGTCGACCTGGAACGGCGGGTGCGCGCCGCGGAGGCTCCCTTCAACGACGCCACGGCGGATGCCTGGCTTGAGCGCCTCGCCGCCCGTGGACTGGCCCCCCAGGGTCTTGATCGTTGAGCGAGCGCAGCGAGTCGAAACGCCCCGGACTCGCCCCTCACGTGGCGTCCTAGACTCGACGCGTGACCCAGTCCCATCGCGCAGATCTCCAGAAGGACCCGGCCCGCGTCAGCGGAATGTTCGACGAGGTCGCGGCAGGCTACGACCGGACGAACACCATCCTGAGCGTCGGTAACGACCGTCTGTGGCGACGTGCGACGACCCGTGCGCTGTCACCGCGCCCGGGGCAGCGCATCCTCGATCTCGCGGCAGGGACCGGCACCTCGAGCGTCGCGATCGCGCGCACGGGCGCCGACGTCGTCGCCGCTGACTTCTCCCCGGGCATGATCGCCGAGGGGCGCCGTCGCCACGCCGGCGTCTCTGGCGTGAGCTTCGTGG
Source organism: Microbacterium sp. UBA1097 (assembly GCF_002313585.1). Lineage (NCBI taxonomy): Bacteria > Bacillati > Actinomycetota > Actinomycetes > Micrococcales > Microbacteriaceae > Microbacterium > Microbacterium sp. UBA1097. Next base: position 169,596 of record NZ_DCBW01000046.1, read on the forward strand.
AAGCAGACGCAACGGCACTGCCGTTCGAGGACGAAGAGTTCGACGCCGTCACGATCTCGTTCGGACTTCGGAACGTCCAGGATGCCGACGCCGGCCTGCGCGAAATGCTGCGGGTGACCAAACCGGGTGGGCGACTGGTGATCTGCGAGTTCTCGCACCCGACCTCTCCGGCTATCTCCGCTCTGTATCGGTTCTACAACGACCGCATCCTCCCCCCGGTCGCGCGGCTGGTCAGTTCGAACGGCGACGCGTACGACTACCTCAACGAATCAATCCGCGCGTGGTCGGATCAACCGGCCCTTGCGGGGCGCATTCGGGCTGCGGGATGGACGGATGTGGCGTGGCGAAATCTGACGCTCGGCGTCGTGGCGCTGCACCGTGCGCGCAAGCCCGTCGGGGATGGTGGCTCCCAGCCCCGGTAGGCTTGTGGTGTGACCCCCTCCGCGTCAAGTTCCCGAATCGCGAGCCAGCTGGGTCTCGCGGAACGGATCTTCGCGGGCCCTCGTGCGCGCCGTCTCATCGACGGTGTCGAAGCCGGGCTGGATCGGGTCGATGCAAATCTCGAGCGGGAGCTTCACGTCTCGGACGCGCTGGCTGATGCGACAAGCCGGTACCTGTTCGATGCCGGCGGCAAGCGCGTGCGTCCGATGCTTGCTCTGCTGACCGCACACCTCGGTGACGGCGTCACCGAGGACGTTGTCGAGGCTGCCACGGCGCTCGAGCTCACCCACCTCGGTTCGCTTTACCACGACGACGTGATGGATGATGCCGACAAGCGTCGCGGGGTGCCGAGCGCTCACTCGGTGTGGGGCAACAACATCGCCATCCTGACCGGCGACCTCCTCTTCGCTCGTGCGAGCCAGATCATGGCGCGGCTGGGAGAGGGAGCCATCCGACTGCAGGCGAACACCTTCGAGCGGCTCGTCCTCGGTCAGATGCACGAGACTGTCGGGCCGACGGATGCCGATGACCGCGTCGCGTTCTACCTGCAGGTTCTCGCAGACAAGACCGGATCGCTGATTGCCGCGGCAGCGCAGTCGGGCATCATCTTCAGCAACGCTCCCACCGAGTACGAAGAGCCGGTACGCACCTTCGGTGAGGCAGCCGGCGTTGCTTTCCAGCTGCTGGATGACGTCATCGATCTCTCGGCAGATCCCGATGAGACCGGCAAGGTGCCGGGGACGGACCTCCGCGCTGGCGTCCCGACGATGCCCTATCTGCTTCTCGCGCGCCGTGACGACCCCGAGGCTCGCGCTCTTCGCGACCGGATCGACGAGGGCGTCGCCCGGATCGCTGACGGCGAGGACCCCGCGTTGCTGGACGAGCCTCTTGCGATGCTTCGGTCTGACAGGTCAACGCGCGAGACTGTGGAACTCGCCAACGCTTGGTCGCGTGATGCGATCGCGGCACTCGATCCCATCCCTGACGGCCCGGTCCGCGAAGCCCTCACGAGGTTTGCGCAGGCCGTCGCCGACCGCTCGAGCTGAGGCCGTCCCGGCGCTCTTGCGCCGAATCACCGTGCTCTCGCGTCCCGAAAGGAACACATGACCACTCTGAGGTTGGCCATCGTCGGCGCAGGCCCGGCGGGCATCTACGCTGCTGACATCCTGCTGAAGGCGGAGCGCGCGTTCGACGTGTCGATCGACCTGTTCGAGCAGCTGCCTGCGCCGTACGGCCTCGTCCGATACGGCGTAGCTCCCGACCACCCTCGCATCAAGGGCGTCATCACGGCCCTGCGCGAAGTGCTCGACAGGGGCGACATCCGCATCTTCGGCAACGTCGAGTTCGGTCGCGACATCACCCTCGACGACCTCAAGCGCCACTACAACGCCGTCATCTTCGCCACCGGCGCCGTCCGCGACGCGACCCTCGACATCCCGGGAATCGACGCCGAGGGGTCCTACGGTGCTGCCGACTTCGTGAGCTGGTTCGACGGGCACCCCGACGTGCCCCGCACCTGGCCGCTGACCGCGCAGTCGGTAGCCGTCGTCGGCAACGGCAACGTCGCGCTCGACATCACCCGCATCCTCGCCAAGCACGCCGATGATCTGCTGCCCACCGAGATTCCCGCGAACGTCTACGAGGGTCTCAAGGCCTCGCCCGTGACCGACGTCCACGTCTTCGGCCGCCGCGGACCCGCGCAGGTCAAGTTCACCCCGCTCGAGCTGCGCGAGCTCGGTGAACTGCGGGATGTCGACATGGTCGTCTACGACGAGGACTTCGACTACGACGAGGCATCCCGGACGGCGATCGAGAGCAACAAGCAGGTCAAGGTCATCGACCGCGTGCTGCAGGAATGGCGGACCCGGCCCGGTGTGAACAACGCGGGCGGGACGGCATCCCGTCGCCTGCACCTGCACTTCTGGGCTCGGCCCGTCGAGGTGAAGGTCGATGACCGCGGCCACGTGTCGGGCTTCGTGTACGAGCGCACGCGCCCCGACGGGCAGGGTGGTGTCGCCGGAACCGGTGAGTTCCGCGAGGTTCCCGTCCAGGCCGTCTACCGTGCCGTCGGCTACTTCGGATCACCGCTTCCCGAGGTGCCGTTCGATGAACGGCACGGTGTGATCCCCAACCACGAGGGCCAGGTTCTGCGCGCCGATTCCAATGAGCGCGCACCTGGGCTTTACGCGACCGGATGGATCAAGCGTGGCCCGGTCGGCCTGATCGGTCACACCAAGTCCGACGCGATGGAGACCGTGCGCCACCTCATCAACGATCAGGGTTCGTGGTGGCAGCCTGAGGACCCGTCGGAGGCGGCGATCCCCGCACTCCTGGCCGAGCGCGGTGTCGCCTGGACCGACCTGGAAGGCTGGCACCGTCTCGATCAGCACGAGATCGGTCTGGGTGAGCCTGAGGGGCGTGCCCGTATCAAGGTGGTGCCTCGCGACGAGATGGTTGCCATCTCTCGAGGCGAGTGAGTTCCTCGCGGAGGCTGTCGCCGGGGCTGATCGCAGCTCTCGGCTTCGTCTCCGCTGTCGGTCCGTTCGCGACCGACATGTACCTCGCATCCTTCACCGACATCGCGGGCGACCTCGGCGTTGACGCCGCGGCCGTGCAACTGACGCTCACCTCATTCCTCGTAGGTGTCGCGGTGGGTCAACTCGTACTCGGTCCCTGGTCCGATCGCGTCGGGCGACGCCCCGTCCTCGTCGTCGGCGGAGTGATCTTCGCTCTGTCCAGCATCGCGCTGGTGTTCGCCCCGACGATCGCCGTGTTCGTCATCCTGCGATTCGTGCAGGGTTTCTCGGGGTCTGCGGGGATGGTGTTGGGGCGCACCGTCGCTGTCGATCTCAGCCCCAAAGAGACTGCGGTGCGCGCTCTCAGCCTCATCGTGGTCGTTGTCGGGGTTGCGCCGCTGGTCGCACCACCGATCGGCGGTCTGCTGAGCGAGGTCGTTGGCTGGCGCGGCGTGATGGCGGCGCTCGCGGTCGTCGCGGTGGTGATGCTGGTCGTGTCGCTGGCCGTCGTTCCGGAATCCCTCTCCATCGAGCATCGCCATACTGCCGGGATGTCGCAGACGCTCGGCGCCTTCCGCGGATTGCTCGCCGACCGCGCTTTTCCCCTCTATACGGGTGCCTACGCGCTCACGTTCGGCGCGATCATGGCGTACGTGTCGGCGTCGCCGTTCGTGGGCCAGGTCGTGCTCGGGATGTCGCCGACGGTGTACTCGATCTCGTTCGCGGTTGCAGCCAGCGGCGTCATCCTCTCGAACATCGTGAACGCCCGGGTCGCGGTGCGGTTCGGGCCGAGACGGATGCTGGGCGTTGGCCTCGGCGCCACGACCGGCGCCGCTGCGCTTCTGCTGGCACTCACGCTGACCGGTACCCTCACGATCCCGGGGTTCGTGGCCTGTGCGTTTCTGCTCACTCTCGGACTCGGATTCACGATGTCCAATGCCAGCGCTTTGGGCCTTGCCCGCGCCGATCACGCTCGCGGTGCGGGCTCAGCAATCATGGGAACATCGCAGTTCGTCATCGGTGCTGTGGCGTCACCGCTCGTGGGGTTGGCGGGAGAGGACACGGCTGTGCCGATGGCAGTCGTGATCGCGGCGATGATGGCGCTCTCGCTGCTGCTCGGCATCCTGGCCCTGCGGACGACCCGCCGCGGCCGCCGCTGAGCCGGCTGGCGCGGCGCGCGGCTCTTGTGCCTTACATTGAGGTGTCCAGAGTGCGTGGGTGAGGTGGTCGCCCGCGCACCGTATCGAGGAGTCACTATGTCCCGGTCCCGCTTTGTCCCTGCCGTCGCCGTCGTCGGTATCCTGCTGCTCGCTGGTTGTGCACCGACCCCCGAGCCTTCGTCCACGCCAACCTCTGAGGCAACGCAGAACGACACGCCCAGCACCGAGCCGACGCAGGAGCCGCAGTCGTTCGTCGCGAACGTTCCCACGGACTGCGCAGCGGTCGGCACGGCCGAGAGCCGCGCCGACAGCGTCGATCAGCTGAACCTTCAGGGTGACGGCGCCGACTTCGTTCGCCCGGTTCCCGAGGGCTCCACGCTGCTGCTCGGCTGCGACTGGTTCGCTGGCGACAGCCAGGGCGTGCTGCTGCTGATCAGCGAGGTCGACCCCGCGGCCGCCGAGGCATATGTCGCAACCCTTCCCGGTGAGGGGTACACCTGCGTCACGGGGGATGCCGGAAACCCGGTGTGTCAGATGGTCACCCCGAACGCCGAGTTCCCGGTCGACACTGTCGAGACGATCACGAGCCGCGAGGACATCTGGATCTACTCGTCGGTGACGAACGTGGACGCCGAGATGCTGCTGGGCGATCTGAACCTGCAGATCTGGGGCAACTGATCCCGTTCGTGTCGGTCCTGACACGGTTGGCCCTCACTGGCGGCCGTGTCAGGATCGATGCGTGAGCATCAACAACCCGAGCGACAAGACCCCCATGAGTCGCCGAGGACTTCTCGCGTCAGCACTGGCTGCGGGAACTGTCGGTGCACTCGCGGGTTCCGCGGCGCCGGCGGCGGCCGCGGCTGAGGATCCCCGCGGTCCGAACGAGGTTTGGCTCAAAGGGTCGGGCCTGAAAGTCACCAGCGATGAATGGCAGCCGCTTCCAGAGGGCTACTCGTGGGGTCCCGGGAGAATCCTCTATTACTCGGTCGTCATGGAACAGCAGACGGAGGCGCGGCGTGTATGGGCCGTCGTCCTTCCGGACGGGACTCAGCGCACATTCCCGGAGTCGGCATATATGTCGCAACTCCGCATGGCCTTCGCCGAACGCGGCTGGCGCTGGACCACCACTAATCACCCCGCGGCATCCCACGTCGTTGTGTACCTGGAGCCAGCTGATTTCTTCGCTGCTGGGCTCGGCGACGCTCCCCCGATCAGGTAGCTTCGGTCTCTTCGCGTCCCGCACGAGAACGGGCGGCGATAGTCTCAACTCGTGGAAGAGGTGTGGCTTCCTGACCTGCTCGGCGGTCGCTTTCGGCAGCGCACGCTGAGTCTGGGCCGCGACGCCGAGGGCGAGATCGTCGCCACGCTCGTGCGGCTCCTGCCGTCGTGGCCTGCCTCGTGGACGGGCCGTCTTCGCGACGTCGACGTTCTCTACGTCCATGGGTGGTCGGACTACTTCTTCCAGACGGGCCTCGCGCAGTGGTGGACAGACCGGGGCGCCCGATTCTATGCGCTCGACCTGCGCAAGTACGGTCGGAGCCTGCGGGCTGGCCAGACGCCGGGTTACGTCTCATCGCTGGCCGAGTACGACGCAGACATCGCGGCGGCACTCTCGGCGATGGGGCGGGAGGATAAGCCGGGGCGGCGCCTCGTGCTGTTGGGCCACTCCACGGGCGGGCTCACGCTCTCGCTGTGGGCGGCGCGGCATCCGGGGGTTGCGTCAGCGCTTGTGCTCAACAGTCCGTGGCTGGAGTTCCAGACGGGGGCCTGGGGCCGAGAAGCGCTCACGCCCCTCGTCGCGGCCCGAGCTCGGTGGGACCCGTTGGGGATGCATCCGGTCGTCGATCTCGGCTTTTACACCCGAGCGCAGCAGGAGGTCGGGACTCTGCCGGAGGCGCCGGAAGGATGGCGGCCTGAGCGTGGGTTTCCGACCACTCCGGGCTGGCTCAAGGCGGTGCTCGACGGCCACGACACCGTTGCGCGAGGGATCGACGTGGCATGCCCCGCGCTCGTGCTGCTGTCGCAGCGGTCGAGCTCGCCGCTGGTGTGGCGCCCCGACATGCTCGAGACCGATTCCGTTCTCGTCGTCGATGACATAGCGAAGGCGGCGACCCGCCTGGGCCGGCTCGTCACGATCGCACGAATAGACGGCGCGCTCCACGACGTGTTCCTCTCCCGCGCAGCCGTGCGGGAGAAGGCCTACCGCGTGCTGGGGGAGTGGATGCAGTCGCAGACGCTTCGCTAGCCTGCGGAGGGTGCTCGACCGTCTCCGACGGCCCGCCCCTCTCGCAGGTCGTCTGCGCGAGGCGGAGCACATCTTCGGACCCGGCATACTGCGACAGTGCACCGGCGACGCGGGCGAGCGAGACCACGCCTCCGAGCTCCTGGTACTTCTGATTGGCGCTCGCGCCCAGCACCTGGTTGAAATCCTCCTGGTGGATGCGCGCGCCACCGGCTCGATCAAAACGTTCGATCACGAGCGTCGGCAGTCCGTCGAACTCCTCGACCCGGGTATCGAAAGCCGCGAGTCCGAGGCGACGTGAGAGGCGCGCGCCGTACTCCTCATCGAAGATGACAGTTGGTCGTGTGGGCAGTTGAGGCTTCAGGATGTGCGTCGACGGGAAGCCGCCGAGTGCTTGGTTCCACCTGGCTCCGGTTCACGCCAAGACGATCTTCGGCTGGACGCCGCCCAGTGAGGTCCGCCCATAGTCCGTCGCGTTCCCGAGCGGAGCGCCGATCGGATCCTCCAGGAGGCGTCGGATCCCCTCAGCGTCGATCGGGATCACCTCGGGAGTCCGTGGTTCCGACGGGTCGTCGACATCCCAGATCTGCAAGGCACCCGCGACGTCACGTCCGTACCGCGCCAGAAACGCGGGTATGTCGCCCCGCCGCATACCACCCTGCGTGAGCATGTAGTCGAGTTGGTCGCCTTCGGGCAGGAGCTCGGCGAACCAGTTTCGGCGACGCCCTGCATGTTGCCTTGGCATCGAAGCCAGCAATGGAATCGCAACCGACATCACCCGGCTGTTTACCCCGAATGTCTCCCGTGCCTCATCGGTGATCTCGACGTCGAACGAGCGTGCATCAGGGCCGTGGATGTGTCCGATGACCGTGCCATAGAGCTCGACGGCGAGCCTCATGACCGGGCTTCACCATCCCACATAGCCGATAGCTCGACCCCGGTCGCCCGCATGAGGTCGAACATTCGACGAGCCCAGATCGTGGGCTTTCCGGATTCGAGCTCACTGATAGACCGCTGCGAGATGCCGAGTTGGTCGGCTAGCTCCATCTGTGTCAGGCCTCTTGCGAGCCTCGCCTGTTGGATCGCAAGCCCGATGTCGGCTGGGGAGCGCAGCTTTGCTTCGTACGATGCCATGGCCGTCCCTACTACGAAATCCGGATAGCGCAAGCCTATTACGAAATCCGTATGAGAATAGTTCATTACGAAATCCGGATACGGCGAGTTGTCGTGGGATTCCACGGGCGCGCGACGAAGCCGTCTGTTGTCGTCGGGTCTGCTGGCCGCCCTCCGTTAACGTGGAGGGGTTGCACGGATCGAGGGGACACAGCGTGGTCACGGGTGAGCTCAGACGCCAGGTCGACAAGGTCTGGGATGCCTTCTGGTCGGGCGGCATCGCCAATCCCGTCGAGGTGATCGAGCAGATCACGTATCTGCTGTTCATCCGGCGGCTTGACGATCTGCAGTTGCTCGCTGAGAAGAAGGCAGCCCGCTTCGGCGAGGAGGTCGAGAACCCGGTCTTTCCCGAGGGGTACGACAATGATCTGCCGAGCCGCCGGCCGTACCGCGATCTGCGGTGGAGCGTGTTCACGAACTTCGCGCCCGCCGAGATGTTCGAGGTCGTCTCCGAGCATGTGTTCCCGTGGTTGCGCCGGCTGGGTGCCGAGGGGTCGAGCTATGCGCGGAACATGCGCGATGCCCGGTTCACGATCCCGACGCCGGCGCTGCTGACGAAGGTCGTCGACCTGCTGCACGAGATTCCGATGGAGGATCGCGATACCAAGGGCGACATCTACGAGTACATGCTCTCGAAGCTTGCGACCAGCGGCACGAATGGGCAGTTCCGCACGGCCCGGCACATCATCAAGCTCATGGTCGACCTGACGGCTCCGCGCCCCGACGACCTCATCATCGATCCGGCCGTCGGAACCGCGGGGTTCCTCGTCGCCGCCGAGGAGTACCTGCGCGAGCACCACCCCGAGCTGTGGGCGGATGCCGCCAGTCGCGCCCACTTCCACGGCCCGATGTTCACCGGCTACGACTCCGATGCCGCCATGGCCCGCATCGCCAGCATGAACATGCTGCTGCACGGCGTCGAGAACCCGACGATCGAGCGCGCGGATTCGCTGTCGGAGGGGCATCCGGGCGATGACCGCTACACGCTCGTGCTCGCCAACCCGCCGTTTGCCGGGTCGCTCGATCAAGAGACCGTCTCGAAGGATCTGCAGAAGCTCGTCAAGACCCGCAAGACCGAGCTGCTCTTCCTCGTGCTCATGATCCGGATGCTGCGCAACGGCGGACGTGCCGCGGTCATCGTGCCCGAGGGCGTGCTGTTCGGGTCGAGCAACGCTCACAAGGCAGTGCGCAAGCTGCTGATCGATGACCACAAACTGGATGCCGTCATCAAGCTCCCCTCGGGAACGTTCAAGCCCTACACCGGGGTCTCGACCGCGATCCTGCTGTTCACGAAGACCTCGTCGGGCGGAACCGACCGCGTGTGGTTCTACGACGTGCGCGCCGACGGCATGACCCTTGACGACAAGCGCACCCCCATCGAGGCGAACGACCTTCCCGACGTGCTCGCGCGGTGGCAGAACCTGGATGCCGAGACTGCCCGGGCGCGCACCGACCAGAGCTTCTTCGTGCCGAAGCAAGAGATCGTCGACAACGGCTACGACCTGAGCCTGAACCGCTACAAGGAGATCGAGATCGAGGAGGTCGAGCACCGGTCGCCGGCGGAGATCCTCGATGAACTGGATGCCCTCGAAGTCGAGATTCAGGACGGTCTCAAGCGCCTGCGGGAGATGCTCGCGTGAGGTGGGAGACCGTACCGCTGGGGGAGGTTGCGGCGATCCACATGGGGCAGGCTCCGCTGGGCGAGTCATACAACGACCGCGGTGAGGGCTTAGGCCTGATAGCGGGCCCAGGTGACTTCAGTAACGGCGGCCTGAAGGTCAAGAAGTTCACCACTTCCCCGACGAAGCGTACGAGGCCTGGTGACCTAGTTGTTGGCGTGCGAGCGTCAATCGGTGACCTTGCCACCGCTGACGGCGAGTACTGTCTTGGCCGCGGAGTCGCGGCAGTTCGCCCCAACGAGAAGTTAGATTCAGGCTATGCACGACAGGTCCTACGGTGGCTTGCGCCCGAGCTCGCGTCTCGAGGGCGGGGCGCAACGTTTCGAACTGTCACTCGGCTTGACATCGAGACGCTCCCGATCCCCCTCCCGCCTCTCCCCGAGCAGCGCCGCATCGCCGCAATCCTCGACGAAGCCGCTGCCCTCCGGTCGACGTGGGGAGAGACACGGGAATCCGCCCGGCGTGCGATCAGTAGCCGCATCAGTGCGCTCCTCTCGAAGTCCACTGACATCAAGCCCCTCGCGCAGTTGCTGGCCGAGCCGATGCGGAATGGAATCTCGCCGTCGCGTGGTGGTCGGTATGAGGGCGAGGTCTTGACGTTGTCTGCGATCACGAGGGGTGCCTTCGACCCGCGCCAGCGCAAGTCTGACCTGTTTGCTGCGCCTCACGCGGCGGACAAGCTCGCGATCGAGGGCCTGCACCTGATCTGCCGTGGTAACGGAAATGCTGAGCTGGTCGGGGCGATGGTCGCTGTCACTGAGCAGCTTGACGGCGTTGCATTCCCCGACACGATGATCGGTTTCAGGCCGTCGTCTGAGATCAACTCGCCGACATTAGTGGCAGCCTGGCGGCACCCGACCGTACGCGATCAGCTCCGCCGGGCGGCTCGAACCACCAACGGAACCTACAAGGTCAATCAGCAGAGTCTGTCCTCGATCATGGTCCCGGTGCCCCGACGCGAGGATCAAGAGCAGATTGCGGCGCTAGATGCAGAACGAACCAAACTCGACTCGCAGCTGGCTCAAGGTCTCGTTAGCCTCGACGAGCTCTTCGCATCCCTCCAGCACCGCGCGTTCCGCGGCGAGCTGTGAGCTGTTCAGTATTCGCGGAGGGTGGCGGTCGATTCCCACTCGTCGAAGTCGTCTGGGGGCTCGACCTTCCAACCACGCGACTTGAGCACCTCGGCGACCTCTGCGGGATAATTGCGGGCGATCGTGCGGACTTGAAACCTGCGGGCCAGTTCGCGGCCGTCTTCGACCGCCGCGCGCCATCCGTCTCGGCTGTCGAACCCGCACTCGCGGATGAGGAACTCGATGAAGTCCTCGAGACCAGGACGGAATCGTCTGCCGCCGTTCGAGAAGTGCAGATCGGCCAACGACATGGGGACGCGCTCGCGCTTACCTCCGCGCCGCGTGCGAGCAAGGATGAACGATAGCGCGCCGCGTTCCGCGTGGAACTGCCAGTGCGATGTCGGGGCGCCCGTTGCTCTGTTCTCGAACTCCAGGCGCGCCACGGGGACATTCTCGAATACAGGCGTGAGCGCTACCCTCGAGCGATCGATCTTGAGGAAGCCGTCGTCGGTGACTTCGGCGAACATATAGAAGGTCCAGAAGGCGAGGGTCTCGCCATTGCAGGTGAGCGGCAGTCTTTCAGCGGTCTCTGGATCCGAGGCGTCGACCGGCGAAATCCGCACGCGCCCTGTGTCGGGGAATTGTTGAACGCGAACCGTCGGCGAGCAGGGCAGGGTCGATCGAATCGTCTGTTCAATCCTCGAGGCGAATTCTTGTGCCTGCCCCAGCACGGCGGTCAGTCGGTGAGTTCGTCTTCGCCGAGCAAGTAGGCGATCGAGTCCAGCTCATCGCGAACGGCCCATCCCTGATCTGTGAGACGACGTTCGCGGGCCATCTCGCGGAAGGCCTCGTACGAACCGAGTCGCAACTGCGCAAGCAGTTCGTTCTGGCGTGCAACCAGTCGATCCTTGGTGAGAGTGATGACGGGAGCCATGGGATTCCTCTCTCCTGTGTCGTCTCCACAGTAAACCACCACCCTCCGACACGGGCGTCACGGCGCTCAGCCTGTGTCCGTAGGGCGGACGCGGCGAGACAGCCCGCATCCGCCCCTCTTCTGCGCTCAGTAGCCGACGGCCGTCAGGGCGTACTCGGCCTGCTCGGGAGTGAACTGCTCGCCGTACTCACTCGTCAGCTGCTCGTACAGGCCCTGCCGTGAGAACGACGTGAAGTCCAGGTATGACTGCGCGGACTCGGCAGCCTCGGCGTTCCAATCCACGAGTCCGTTCTGCTCGAGATGGGCGATGGCGAACTCGGCATCCGCAGCCTCGAATCCCTCACCGTATTCACTCGTGAGCTGCTCGAACAGGCCCGCGCGTGAGAAGGCGGTGAAGTCCAGGTACGACTGCGCAGATCTGATCGCGTTCTGCTGACCGAGCGTCAGCTGCGGCTTCTCCTCCAGGGTCAGGGTGACGGTCGCACCCTCCTCGATCTGAGCGCCCTCGGCGACATCCTGCGCGATCACCGGCATCGACTCGTCGCCGTCGGCAGAAACACGGATGCCGAGAGCCTCGAGAGCCGCGCGAGCCGATGCGCCATCCATGCCGACGACGTTCGGTACGATGATCAGCGCTGGCTCGGCCTCGGCCTCGGCGGTGGCGGCCGCCTGCTCGGTCGTGCGCACCGGTGCGGCGGGTGCGGCATCCGAAGTCGACCGGCCGCCTCCCAGCGCGCTGCCGATCCCGCCGATGACGATCAGTCCGACGACGACTGCGGCTGGGATGATGACCGCCTTGCGCGTGTACCACGGCCGCTTCGAGGGAGCGGTGACGGTGGCGTGCGCGGGGACGGCGGCGTCCGTTGCGCCGGGCTGGCGCACGAGGTCGGTGCGCCAGGTGGTTCCATCCCAGTACATTTCGGAGCCGGGCGCGCCCTCGGCGCCCGGATGCGGGTACCAGCCTGCCGGAGTGGACGATGGTGGGGTGTTGCTGGTCTCAGACATGAGATTGCCTTTCGGTACGGGTTAGGCGCGCGCCCCCAGCGCACGTCACCGGCCGTTGGCCAGTCGAACAGGACACACCACCCCTCCGACATTGCGTGCAGCGACACCGGCCGGATCAATGTCGGAACCCCCTCGTAGTGTCGGGGTATGGATGAGGTTGGCATGGGCGAGGCGGGTCAGCGGCCCGAGGGTCCGGATGCTGACGTGTTCCTGTATGAGGGTGATGTGCGGGAGTGGGATGCCGAGGTGGCGGGGTGGGTTCCGCCGCGTCCGGACGCTGTCGCCCTGGTGTTGGAGGCTGCTGATTTGGAGGCGGTGTTCGCGGCGCAACGGTTCGCGCGGGTCGATGACCTCCGCCTGGAAGCGTTGGATGATGTGTCCCGGTATGGGGGTGGGTCCCGCGAGTTGGTGATGCGCTCCCTGCGGCTCGAGCTTGCGTCTGCTCTGCGGGTCACGGAGAACGCGGCGGGGATGATGCTTTCCCGCGCCGAATCACTCGTCCACTCCTACCCGACGGTTCTGGAGTCCCTCTCCCACGCAAACGTGACGGTCCGTCACGCGGAGATCCTCGTCGATGACCTCGACGTGCTCCACCCCGATGTCGCCGCGGGCCTGGTGGGGCGGGCGCTGGAGCTCGCGGAATCGCTGCCGGTGGGATCGTTTCGGCGGTCGCTACGCCGCCTGATTGACCGGGAAACCGCGCCGAGCCTGACGGAGCGTCACGAAGCCGCGGTGCGGGGTCGCCGGATCCTGGTGGAGCCGGCGGGGGATTCGATGTCGTGGGTTCACGCGCTGGTCCCGTCGGTGGAAGCCCACGCGATCTACGGGCGGGTCACCCAGAAAGCTGTGGTGATCCGTGACCACGACCGCGGCAGCACCCGGGGCGGGGAACCGGGGGATGGGTCGGAGCGGAGTCTGGATGAGATCCGCGCTGACGTGTTCTGCGACCTGTTAATCGACGGGACCGTTCCCCAGCACCCGAAGCAGGCGCGGGGGATCCGCGCGACCGTTGTCGTGACCGTCCCCGCGCTGGCGCTCCTCGGGGCTGAGGGTGTGACGGATCCGGCGGAGGTGGAGGGGGTCGGCCCGATCCCGATCGAGACCGCCCGGGAGTTGGCCGGTAACGCGTCGGGGTGGATGCGGGTGCTGACCCACCCCGAAACCGGGGCCGTCATCAGTGTCGGGCGCACAAAGTACCGGCCACCACCGGAGCTCGCGAAACTGGTGAAGTGGCGGGCTGACCGGTGCATGGGACCGGGATGCTCGAAACCAGCATCGCAGTGTCAGATCGACCATTCG